>DATCFQ010000601.1:0-3971 GCA_036509495.1 Caulobacteraceae bacterium | reverse complement strand
TACTATGAGGGTGAGCAGATCCGCTCCTGTGCCGAAGCCGGCATCATCCCGATGGTGCCCAAGCCCAATACGTCACCGGCGCAAGCTCGTGGCTTCTGGGGCAAGGCCATGTTCGTGCATGAGCCCCAGACCGACACCTATCGGTGCCCAGTCGGCCAGCAGCTCCAGAAGCGGTTTGCCAGGGTGGAGGGCGGCAAGCTCATAAGCGTGTACTTTAACCAGAAGGCCTGTGGTGCCTGCGCATCCCGTCTGCTGTGCACGGCCGGCAAAGAAAAGCGCATCCGCCGATGGGAACATGAGGCGGTGCTCGATGCGATGGCGCGTCGGTTCGAAGCGATGCCCGACGCGATGGCGGTGCGCCGCTGTACGGTCGAGCACGTCTTCGGCACCATCAAGGGCTGGATGGGCGCCACCCACTTCCGAACGCGCGGCCTCAAGAACGTCGCCACCGAAGCCAGCCTGACAATCCTCGCCTACAATCGCAAGCGCGCCATCGCTGTCGCGGGCGTCGCCTCGACCCTCAAAGCAATAGCGGGGTGAACAGAGCAAACGCGCCTTGGCAAAACAACCTGAACGATCAGCCGCGCTGAGTTCTCACACAGCCTCCACCCCATGTCGGACGTTGAGGAGGCTGCGGCCAAATCCCGAAAGCGGTCATCGAGGTGATCAGGTGAAGCGGCCCATTTGCTCCCCAAATAGGACGCCGATCGGACTCTGGCGCCCTGCCAACAGTTGTCATCCCGACGCGCAGAGGTGGCGGCACACTTGGGCTAGCAGCCGACTTTCGCACCTGAAGTATGCGCGCGCGGATGCGTGCGGGATCAACGTCAAACTCGACGCATAAAGATCGAGTTTTTTTGCACCGATCGCGCCCTCAAAACATGACGTTCTGGGGCGTGGGCACCCGTACCGAGGTCAAGTACCTGTGGCGCGACAATCTGGGTGAGACGCGGGCGACAATCAGGATGAGACGATGGTGTCGCGGCGAGGGTGATGATTTCGGTAAAGTGAGTTGAGCGCAAGGGGTGTTTTGGAAGTGATTGTCGCGGCGCGTCAATCAGGGGTGATATTGGCGGGTGTGGCGCGTGAGGGTGGTCGTCCCGGGCCGTGTTTTCGCTCGATGGCCTGGCGGCGCCTGTAACTCTCGACGTTCATCTCGAGGATGGTGGAGTGGTGAACGAGGCGGTCGACGGCTGCCAGGGTCATGGCGGGATCTGGGAAGACCTTGCCCCATTCGCCGAAGGGCTGGTTGGCGGTGATGAGCATTGATCGTCGCTCGTATCTTGCGCTGATGAGTTCGAACAGCACGCTGGTCTCGGCCTGGTCCTTGGTGACATAGGCGAGATCGTCCAGGATCAGCAGGTGGAAGCGGTCGAGCCGCTCGATGGCTGCTTCCAGTCCGAGTTCACGGCGTGCGACCTGCAGTTTCTGGACGAGATCGGTTGTCCTTGTGAACAGCACGCGCCAGCCGTTCTCGATCAGGGCGAGGCCGATGGCGGAGGCCAGATGGCTCTTGCCGCCGCCTGGTGGGCCGAACAGCAGCAGATTGGCGCCTTTTTCCAGCCAGGCGTCGCCAGCGGTGATGGCCATGACCTGGGCCTTGGAGACCATCGGCACGGCCTCGAACTCGAAGCCGTCCAGGGTCTTGCCGGGCAACAGGCGAGCCTCGGCGAGATGGCGTTCGATGCGGCGCCGGTCACGTTCGGCCAGTTCGTGTTCGGCGATGGCGGTCAGGAACCGGGCGGCGGGCCAGCCCTGCTTGTCGGCCTGTTCGGCGAACTGGGGCCAGATGAGCTTGATGGCTGGCAGGCGCAGTTCGTTGAGAAGCAGGCTGAGCCTTGCGGCATCGGTTGCGGCATGGGTGTTCATGCCGCTTCTCCGGTCAAGCCGGCATCAAGCAGGGCTTCATAGGCGCTGAGCGGTGCCAAGTGCACGACAACGGTGGGCAGCCGGGCGGGATCGGGGGCGAATAGCGCCCGCAGGGCGCCCATGTCGGGCAGTTGTCCGGCCTCGAGACCGGCGGCGAGCTGGTCGGCCAGTTCGCTCTCGCAACCGCGGTCATGGGCCATGGCCAGCAGCTCGACCATCAGGCGGCAGGCCTGTCGCTCCGGCAATCGCTCCAGCAGAGCGTCGAAGGTTCGCCGGTAGGGTTCGCGCGGAAACAGCTGGTCTCGATACACCAGGTTGAGCAGCGCCATCGGCTTTCGGCGCAGGGCATGGATCACATGCCGGTAGTTGACCACCTGGTCGTGCTTGCCCGAGCGAGAGGCGCGCCCGCGCGGCAGGGTCGTCAGCAGCGTGCCGCCGATCAGCACCTCGAGCCGATCGTCGAACAGACGAACCCTGAGCCGGTGGCCGATCAGACGAGAGGGCACGGTATAGAACACCTTGCGTAGCGTGAAGCCGCCCGAGGAGGTGACCCGCACGCTCACCTCTTCGTAGTCCGAAGTGCGGCGGCCGGGTAGACTGCGCAGTTCGGCGCGCTCGGCTTCGATACGTTTTGCATGACGGGCGTTCTGGCGGCCGACGATCTCGTCGATGAAGCCGCGATAGGCGGCCAGCTCGTCGAAATCGGCCAAGCCGCGCAGCAGCAGGGCGTCGGCGATGGCGCGCTTGAGATGACCGTGCGGGCCCTCGATGGCGCCGTTCTCATGGGCGACACCGGGGTTGTTGCGGGTCGCGGTCATGCCGTAGTGACAGCATAGATCCTCATAACGGCGGGTCAGGTCGGCGCGGGCATCCTTGTCGAGATTGCGGAAGGCGGCCGACAGGGAATCGCTGCGATGCTCCCGCGGTGCTCCGCCCAGGGACCACAGGGCATTCTGCAGGCCTTCGGCCAAAGCTACGAAACTTTCGCCGCCGAGCACCACATGGGCGTGCTCGAAGCCGGAGTAGGCGAGCCGGAAGTGATACAGCCGGTGATCGAGTGGCACGCCGGCGATGCTGACGCCGGCATGGCCCATGTCGGTGAAATCGGAGAGGCCGAGACGGCCGGGCACAGGGACCTGCCGGAACATCACCTCCTGCTCCTCCCCGTGCATGGCGCGCCACGATCGGACGCGACGCTCCAGCGTGCGGCGGACGCCGCCGCCCAGTTCAGGATGACGCCTGATCATCTCCTCGAAAACGGCGACGGCGCGAAGCCCCGGAGCGGCAATGAGCATAGGCACCACTTCCGCATCGAAAATGGCGGCGAGCGGATCCGCCCGGCGCCGCCCCCGGGGCGCCGGTGAGGGCGACAGCAGCCTCGGATCCTTCTCAAAACGATAGGCCGTGGCCCGGCTGATCGACGCTTTCGCTGCCGCAATCGTCGGCGTGCTGGTCTGACGGAACTTCATGAAGAGCCTCATCTGGTGATCGGTTACGTGACGGCCGGGCACAACGCAGTCCCTCCCAGAATCGGAAGGAGCATTGCCATACCCGCTCGACCGCAATCACCAGCGACGCCCTCAAAGGGACGCGCCACGCGAGGTCCAGCACCTCCGGTCGGGCTACGCCCTCCCTACGCTGCAGGACCTCGCGCGCGTCTCACCCTGATTGCCGCTAGAGTCTCATCCTGATTGTCGCGCTGCAAGTACCGGTAAGTGCTGGTTCCACTTGAGAGTAGCGGCGCGGCGAGCAGCCCATGATCCGCTTGAATGCTGTGTTGAAGGCGTTCTCCGAGTCATACCCGAGGGAGAGAGCGATCTCCGAGAGCGTATCGCGACTGTCGATCAGCCGCCTGGTGGCCAAAAGCATGCGCCAGCGGGCCAGATAGGCGATCGGCGTGTCGCCTACTCGTTCGCGAAATCGCCTTGCAAAGGTTGAACGGGACATAACGGCAAGTCGCGCCAATTCATCCAGCGTCCATGGGTGGGCGGGGCGTCGATGGATCGCCTCGATCGCAATGCTGATCTGGGGCTCTCGGAGGGCGTAGAGCCAGCCGACGCCGGTTGCGGTCTTTTGGGCCAGGTAAAGACGACATGCCTGGA
>DATCFQ010000600.1:0-4568 GCA_036509495.1 Caulobacteraceae bacterium | reverse complement strand
GAACCGATAAGGACACTAGCGAGTGTATGATTCTAGTGTGGTTTACGAATCTGAAGTTCGCACCAGCGCAGCCGCAATCATCTTGCGAACTTCAGATTCACCACACTAGACCGAACCCCTATTTGAAATGCGCTGGACCGCACCCATGGCCGACGACGCCAAGCCGCCTCGCGACGATTACCGCGACACCGTCTTCCTTCCCGACACGCCCTTCCCGATGCGGGCGGGTCTGCCCAAGCTCGAGCCCGAGATCCTGGAGCGCTGGCGCGTCCAGGACCTGTTCGCCCTGATCCGCAAGACCCGGCAGGCCGCCGGCGCGCCGCTGTTCGTGCTGCACGATGGGCCGCCCTACGCCAACGGCGCCATCCACATCGGGCACGCCCTGAACAAGACCCTCAAGGACTTCGTGGTCAGGAGCCGCTTCCTGCTCGGCTTCGACGTCGACTATGTGCCCGGCTGGGACTGCCACGGCCTGCCGATCGAGTGGAAGATCGAGGAGCAGTATCGCGCCAAGGGCCGGCGCAAGGACGAGGTGCCGGTGGCGGAATTCCGCGCCCGCTGCCGCGCCTTCGCCGGCAAGTGGATCGACCTGCAGCGCGAGGAATTCAAGCGCCTGGGCGTGCTGGGCCGCTGGAGCGCGCCGTACGCCACCATGGACTTCCCCACCGAGGCGGCGATCGTCCGGGAGTTCCACAAGTTCCTGATGAGCGGCCAGCTCTACCGTGGCTCCAAGCCGGTGATGTGGAGCCCGGTCGAGCGCACCGCCTTGGCAGAAGCCGAGGTCGAGTACTACGACCACGCCAGCCCGACGATCTGGGTGAAATTTCCGGTCGTCCAGGTCATCGGCTCCAATGCTGAGGAGGCCAGGGCGCGGGGCGACCTGATGAAGGGGGCGTCCGTGGTCATCTGGACCACCACCCCCTGGACCATCCCTGGCAACAGGGCGGTCGCCTACAGCCCGGGCATCACCTATGGCCTCTACGAGGTCGAGGCCATCGAAGCCGACTTGGCGTTCGAGCCCTGGGCCAAGCCCGGTGACCGGTTGATCGTCGCCGAGAAGCTCTCCGAGACCGTCCGGCAGGCCGCCAGGATCGCCTCCTGGCGGCTGGTCCAGACCATCGACCCCGACGGGATGATGTTCGCCCACCCGTTCCGGGGCATGGACGCCTATTACGATTTCAACGTTCCCCTGCTGGCTGGAGACCACGTCACCGAGGACGCCGGCACGGGCTTCGTGCACACCGCGCCCAGCCACGGGTCGGAGGACTACCTGGTCTGGCTGGCCTCCGGCCGCCGCGACATCCCCGAGATGGTCGATCCGGACGGCGCCTACTATCCGCATGTGCCGCTGTTCGCCGGTCTCAAGGTGCTGGAGACCGAAGGCAAGAAGGCCGGCCGCTTCGGCCCCGCCAACAACGCCGTCATCGACAAGCTGATCGAGGCCGGGGCGCTGCTGGCGCGCGGGCGGCTGGAGCATTCCTACCCGCACTCATGGCGCTCCAAGGCGCCGGTGATCTTCCGCAACACGCCCCAATGGTTCATCCGCATGGACGAGACGCTGCAAGACGGCGGCACGCTGCGCGGGCGCGCGCTGAAGGCGATCGACGCCACCCGGTTCTATCCGCCTGCGGGCCGCAACCGCATCCGCTCGATGGTCGAGACCCGGCCCGACTGGCTGATCTCGCGCCAGCGCGCCTGGGGCACGCCGCTGGCCATGTTCGTCGACAAGACCACCGGCGAGCCGCTGCGTGATCCGGCGGTGAACGCGCGCATCGTGGAGGCGATCGAGAAGATTGGCGCCGACGCATGGTTCACCACCGATCCGGCCGAATTCCTGGGTTCGGGCCGCAACCCGTCGGACTACGAGAAGATCGAGGACATCCTCGACGTCTGGTTCGACTCCGGCTCGACCCATGCCTTCACCATCGAGAACCGGCCGGACTCGCGCTGGCCGGCCGACCTCTATCTGGAGGGCTCCGACCAGCATCGTGGCTGGTTCCAGTCTTCGCTCTTGGAGTCCTGCGGCACCCGCGGCCGCGCGCCTTACAACGGCGTCCTGACCCACGGCTTCACCCTGAGCGAGCAGGGCGAGAAGATGTCCAAGTCGGGCGGCAATGCGGTCGAGCCGGACGTGATCATCCGCGAGAGCGGCGCCGAGATCCTGCGCCTGTGGGCCGCCATGGTCGACTATGCCGAGGACCAGCGGATCGGGAAGACCATCCTGCAGACCACGGTCGACGCCTACCGCAAGCTGCGCAACACGGTGCGCTACCTGCTGGGCGGGCTGAACGGATTCTCGGAGGCCGAACGGGTAGGCTTGGAGGACATGCCGCCGCTGGAGCGGTTCGTGCTGCACCGGCTCTGGGAACTCGATGGCCAGGTGAAGGCGGCCTATGAAAGCTACCGCTTCCAGGACGTCTGGCGGCCGATCGCCGACTTCTGCGGCGCCGAACTTTCGGCGTTCTACTTCGACATCAGGAAGGACGTGCTCTACTGCGATCCGCCCTCGTCTTTGAGACGGCGGGCCTGCCGCACGGTGATGGACCTGGCCTTCGAGCGGCTGACCGCCTGGCTGCAGCCGCTGACGCCCTTCACCATGGAAGAGGCCTGGACCACCCGGTTTCCTGAAGCGGGCTCCAACTGCCTCAGGACCTGGCCGCAGACTCCGGCCGGCTGGCGCAACGACACGGAAGCCGAGCGCTGGGCCAAGGTGCAGGTGGTGCTGGAAGCCGTCACCGGCGCCCTGGAGGTCGAGCGCCGCGAAAAACGCATCGGCTCGGCGCTGGAGGCCGCCCCCAGGGTGTGGGTGCAGGATCCCGACCTGCTGAACGCCTTCGATGGCGCCGATCCCGCCGAGGTGTTCCGCACCAGCGGCGCCACGCTCCAGGTGGGGGAGGGGCCGAAAGAGGCGTCACGCCTGCCGGAATCGCCTAGTGTGGCGGTCATGCCGCTCAAGGCCGCCGGATGTAAGTGTGGGCGCTGCTGGCGCATCCTGCCGGAGGTGAAGGCCGACGGGGCGCTCTGCCTGCGTTGCGAAGCGGCGCTCGCCGCCCATGACTGAGCAGACCCAGATCGACGAGAGGCCGCAGGACCTGCCGGCGGTGACCCGCTGGGGCCTGGTCGCCTACGCCGTGGCCGCGGCGGTGGTGGTGCTGGACCAGATCTCCAAGTGGTGGATCCTGGATGTGATCCATTTGCCCGACCATTCGCCGATCCGCATCCTGCCGGTCTTCCAGCTCACCATGGTCTGGAACACCGGGGTGAGCTTCGGCCTGCTGCGCGCCGACGCCGGGGCCGGGCGGTGGCTCTTGGTGCTGTTCGCCCTGGCCATCGTGATCGCGCTCGGCGTCTGGGCGCGGCGGATGAGCCGGCCGCTGGCGGCGGCGGCGCTCGGCTTGATCCTCGGCGGCGCGCTCGGCAACAACCTGATCGACCGGGTCCGCTTCGGCGCGGTGGCCGACTTCCTCGACTTCCACGCCCTCTATTTCCCATGGGTGTTCAACATCGCCGACAGCGGCATCACCATCGGCGTGGCCCTGCTGCTGCTCGACAGCTTCGTACATTCCAAGGCGTAGAGCCGGGCCTGCCCGCGGCCTGACGCCGCGCAGTTCTTGGCGAAGCCCCCTGCGATGGGGTATGCGATGACGCTGAGCCGGGGGCGCGCTCGGGTGGAGTCTGGACAGATGAGTTTCAATCGTATGGCCGCCGCAGCCGTGATCGTGGCCGGACTGGGCCTCGCCGGCTGCAGCACCGCCTCGAAGGCCCTGGGAATCGGCTCGGCGACCCCCGACGAATTCCGCACCGTGGCGCGCGCGCCGCTGGTGGTGCCTCCCGACTATTCGCTGCGTCCGCCGGCCCCCGGCGAGCCGCGGCCGCAGGAGTTGCAGCCCGAAAGCGCCGCCCGTGTCGCCCTGCTCGGCGAGCGCCAAGGCGAGGCCCGCTCCGACGGCGAGAAGCTGCTGGTGGCCAAGGCCGGCGCCGACAAGGCCGATCCCCTGGTGCGCTATGTGGTCGACGACGAGTTCGGCGACATCGCCCACAAGGACAAGGGCTTCGCCGACAAGGTGATGTTCTGGCGCAAGGACAATCAATCCGGCGCCTCGCCCAATCCGAAGCTGACCCAGGCCGAGAACACCGCTTCCCCGGTCGATCCCGCCGCCGAAGCCAAGCAGGTCAAGCAACTGACCGGCGACCAGTCGGTGGTGATCCAGCGCGACAAGCGCAAGACCGCCTTCATCAAGCTGCCGGGGCTGTAGGCTCCAACCTCACGCAGAGTTAGACGAGGCGTCGCCCGACTCGGGTGCTATCCTCGGCCCATGCCGATCCGCCGCCTGCCTCAGCAGACCGTCAACCGCATCGCCGCCGGCGAGGTGGTCGAGCGACCGGCCAGCGCCGTCAAGGAACTGGTCGAGAACGCCATCGACGCCGGGGCCGCCAGGATCGAGATCCAGGCCGACCAGGGCGGTCTTTCGCGCATCCTGGTCGCCGACGACGGTTGCGGTCTTGGCCCTGAGGAGCTGCCGGTCGCGCTGGAGCGGCACGCCACGTCCAAGCTCGCACCGGGCCCC
>DATCFQ010000599.1:0-2246 GCA_036509495.1 Caulobacteraceae bacterium | reverse complement strand
TGAGCACTTCTCTCTAATCCGCTCATCCCGGCAGGCCGGGACCCAGGCTTTTTCAACCACGAACCTCACGAACCTCACGAACGGGGCCGCACTGGCATGTTCGTGAGGTTCGTGAGGTTCGTGGACAATTCTTGGGGACTCTCAATTCAGCGAAAACACCTGGGTCCCCGCTTTCGCGGGGATGAGCGGACGGAGAAATTACCTGGCCGCCGCGCCCGCCCCGAACACCCGGGCGAAGATCGTGTCCACGTGCTTGAAATGGTAGGCGTCGTCGAACAGCTCGGCCAGTTCGGCGTCGGTCAGGTGCGGCCGCACGTCCGGATCGGCCTTCAGGAGGTCGAGGAAGCGGCCCTCGTCGCGCCAGACTTTCATGGCGTTGCGCTGGACCGCCGCATAGGCCTCCTCGCGGCTGACACCCTTCTGGGTCAGGGCCAGCAGCACGCGCTGGGAATGCACCAGCCCGCCCAGGCGGTCGAGGTTGCGGCGCATGTTCTGCGGATAGATCACCAGCCGCTCGATCACATTGGCCATGCGGCGCAGGGCGAAATCCAGGTGCACGGTGGCGTCCGGGCCGATGCCGCGCTCGACCGAGGAGTGGCTGATGTCGCGCTCGTGCCAGAGCGCCACGTCTTCCAGCGCCGGGATCACCGCCGAGCGCACCAGCCGGGCGAGGCCGGTCAGGTTCTCGGTCAGGATCGGGTTGCGCTTATGCGGCATGGCCGAGGAGCCCTTCTGGCCCGGATCGAACGGCTCTTCGGCTTCCAGCACCTCGGTGCGCTGCAGGTGGCGGATCTCGACCGCGAGGCGCTCCAGCGAAGAGGCGACCACCGCCAGGGCGGCGAAATAGGCGGCATGGCGGTCGCGCGGGATCACCTGGGTGGAGACGGTCTCCACCTTCAGGCCCATCTGCTCGGCGACGTGCGCCTCCACCCGCGGATCGACGTTGGCGTAGGTGCCGACCGCCCCGGAAATGGCGCAGACGGCGATCTCCTCGCGGGCGCGGACCAGCCGCTCGCGGGCTCTGGCGAACTCGGCGTAGTGGCCTGCCAGCTTGACGCCGAAGGTGATCGGCTCGGCATGGATGCCGTGGCTGCGGCCCACCTGGGGGGTCAGCCTGTGCTCGAACGCCCGGCGCTCGAGCGCGGCCAAGAGCAGGTCGACGTCCTCGATCAAGAGGTCGGTGGCCTGCGCCAGCTGCACGCTGAAGCAGGTGTCGAGCACGTCCGACGAGGTCATGCCCTGGTGCAGGAAGCGCGCTTCGGGCCCGACGATCTCGGCGACGTGGGTCAGGAAGGCGATCACATCGTGCTTGGTCACCCGCTCGATCTCGTCGATCCGATCGGCGTCCCAGATCGCATCCCGGCCCTTTTCCCAGATGGTCCGGGCGGCCAGCTTCGGGATGGTCCCGATCTCGGCCATGGCCTCAGCGGCGTGGGCCTCGATCTCGAACCAGATGCGATAACGCGTCTGGGCTGACCAGATCTGGGCCGCCTCGGCTCTCGAATAACGGGGGATCATGGGCGGTGAATGGGGACGGGGCGGCGCCCTGTCAAGCTGCGCCCGGGCGGGAACATCCGGGCCGATGCGGCCTTTCTTGCGCAAGCCGAGGTCGATGGCCTATCGACCTCGCAGCACCGGCGAAGGAAACAGCGGATGGAAATCGTCATCGGGACGCGCAAGTGGTCGACCTGGTCGCTCAGGGCGTGGCTGCCGCTCAAGCACGCGGGCGCGGCCTTCAGCGAGACCGTCGTGGCGCTGCGCGAAGCGGCGACTTCCGAGGCGATGATCGCCGCCCATTCGCCGTCGAAACTGGTGCCGGTGCTGAAGGACGGCGACCTGGTGATCTGGGACTCGCTGGCGATCTGCGAATACCTGGGCGAGAAACTGCCGAAGGCGAAGCTCTGGCCCCAAGACCTGGCCCGGCGCGCCATCGGGCGCGCGGCGGCGGCGGAGATGCACGCCGGCTTCGCCTCGCTCAGGGGCGAGTGCCCGATGGACCTCAGCCTGCAGATCGAAGCGGACCTGACCGAGGCCACCGCCAGGGACATCCGGCGGATCGTCGGGCTGTGGAGCGACCTGCGCGGCCGGTTCGGCGCGGACGGGCCGTTCCTGCTCGGCCCCTGGTCGATCGCCGACGCTTTCTTCACGCCGGTGGCGACCCGCTTCCGCAGCTATGGCGTCAAGCTTTCGGACTATGGCGACACGGGCGTGGCCGGCGAGTACGGCGCCGAGCTTCTGGCGACGCC
>DATCFQ010000598.1:0-9692 GCA_036509495.1 Caulobacteraceae bacterium | reverse complement strand
CCGAGCCGATGGCCGGCCGAGACGGCGCGATCCAGCGCCGGATCCGCGGCAAACCCGCCGCCCTGGTCCAGTTCATGAACGGGCTTTCCGTGCGCCGGCCGACGGCGGCCCACTGCCGTGAGGCGGGGCAGGGGATGGCGTGGCTGCACGAGGCGGCGGCGAAATTCCCTGGCCGCCGGGTCAACGATCTCGGCCATGCCGCGTGGCCCGCGATGTTCGATCGGCTGAAGGACGAGGCCGATGCGCTGAAGCCGGGACTGGCGGCCATGATCGGCCGCGATGTCGAGGAGATCGCCGCCGCCTGGCCCCAGGACCTGCCGACCGGAGCCGTCCACGCCGACCTGTTCCCCGACAACGTCTTCTTCCAGAACGGCAAGTTCGCCGCCGCCATCGACTTCTATTTCGCCTGTGACGACGCCATGGCCTACGACATCGCCGTGGCGCTGAACGCCTGGTGCTTCGAGCCGGACGGCAGCTTCAACGTCACCCTGGCGCGGTCCCTGATCGCCGGCTACGAGCGCCGGAGACCGCTATCGCCGACCGAACGGGCGGCGCTGCCGACCCTGGCGCGAGGCGCGGCCCTCAGGTTCTTCCTGACCCGCCTGAACGACTGGCGCTCGACTCCCGAAGGCGCCATGGTCAGGCCCAAGGATCCCCTCGAATACGAGCGCAAGCTCGCCGTCCACCGCGCCGGCCTGCACCTGTTCGATGCGGCGGGCCAGGCCGCTCCGTGACCCCCAAGGTGCTGATCTATACCGACGGCGCCTGCAGCGGGAACCCTGGCCCGGGCGGCTGGGGTGCGGTGCTGATCTCCGGCGAACGCGAGCGCGAGCTGTGCGGCGGCGAGCCGGCGACCACCAACAACCGGATGGAGCTGATGGCCGCCATCCAGGCGCTGGAGGCGCTGAAGCGGCCCTGCAAGGTCGAGCTGCATACCGACAGCCAGTACCTGCGCACCGGGATCACCGAATGGCTGGCCGCGTGGAAGGCGCGCGGCTGGCGCACCGCCGCCAAGGCGCCGGTCAAGAACGAGGACCTCTGGCGCCGCCTCGACGAGGCCCGCCTGCGTCACGACGTCGACTGGCGCTGGGTCAAGGGCCACGCCGGCCACGAGCTGAACGAACGCGCCGACGCCCTGGCCCGGAAAGGCCTCCAGGAGATGCGGCGGCCGCAATCATGACGGGTCGCCACGCCCGGCTGCCCGGCCCTTCGCTCCGGCGCGTACGCGCCGGACGTCTGCGGCGGCGCGTCATCCCGATCGCCTTACACGTGCTGGAATCGCTTGCGAGGCCCAACGTCCAGCTGCAATGGCTTGCACGCCACCTCGCCGGCCGTCGCGATGCCTGACCTGTCTAAGGACGCTCTCCGGACTGAAGCGGCGTCGTCGACGTCGCTGCCCCTCCCCGGACGCCTGGCCGATGTCGTGGCGGCGGCGGAGCACGAGGCCAAGCTGAAGGCGGCCCAGTTCCGATGGGACCCGATCACCGGCCGGACGACTGCGCCGTCGTCCGACCAACCTCGAAATCCGCGTCGGCTGAACGTGCTCATGACCAAGGGCGGCAAGTCGCTGTTCTATTCCTTGATGGACGAGCGGGTGCGGCTCTTCTGGCCCGGCGAGACGGTCACCGAGGCGCCGGACATCGTCGTAACCACCGAGCCAGAAAAGCTCGCCGACGATCCGCTGTCGCTGGATCTTGCAGGGGAGGTATGGCAGCGGCTTCGGTCCGGCGCGGCCAAGCTGCTGATCGACTCCAGCAGCGAGGGCTACGCGTTTGCTCCCGAGCGCTTCGCCCGAATCGATGCGGCCCTGCACGCCGTGGGGCTTGGTCCCTCCGACTGCATCTACGTCACGCAGCACCGCGGCTTCAGGGCTGACTATCTCGCCCACCGACGGGCGCTTGGCCTGGACGGCGCCGGCATGGATGTGTTGGTGCACGACCGGTACATCCAGTACCTGTTCGCCGCGGCCCTTAAGCCGGGCCCGGCCAGGTTTCGCGAGCAGCTCAAGGCCTATGCGGCCGCCGAGGCCGTTCGCGAACGGCGATTCATTTCCCTGAACAACAAATTTCGCCCCGTGCGGATGCTCTTCCTGTTGCGCCTGCTCCAGGACGGGCTGTGGAGCAGCGGATATATCTCCCTGGGCAAACTCTATGAATTCGGCGGACGCGCCGTGAGCAAACCGAAGCTCATGCAGCAGCTGACCGTGATCGAGCAACTGCGCCCTCTGGCGGAGCAATTGACCCCCCTGTTCGAGCAGCTGGAGTCCTACTCGCCCCAATACGTTGGACTCGAGGGTCGGGCGCCGACCCGCGCGGCCGACGACCTGATGATCGTCCCGAAGATGTTCGAAGAGTATGGCCAGTCGTGGTTCTCCATTGTCCTGGAGACCGATTTCAGCGACCGGCTTCACCGGATAACCGAAAAGCCTTTCAAGCCGCTGCTTTGCTTCCACCCGATGATCTTGTTGGGGAGCTGCGGCTCGCTGGGCCTGATCAAGCAATACGGGTTCAGCACCTTTTCCGGCCTGTTCGATGAAAGCTACGACCAGGAGGCGGACCCCCTGGCGCGGTTTGAAATGGTCTACGAGCAGGTGGACAGGCTCTGCCGCATGGACGAAGCGGAGTTGGCGCAACGGTGCGACTCGGTGCAGGAGGCGTGGTCTTCAATGCCTGCTGGGGCCTGACCCAGCTGCCGGCGCTGTTTCGCGACCGCATAGATGCGGCCCTGGTGGACCGCCTGATCGCAGTTGCGTCCGGCCCGGCCGCCCGGCTCGAATCGGCCTGACGGGTCGGCGGCGGTGATCGCTGGCGCCGGGGCCTCGCGTTGGCCGACCAAGGGCCCTCGCCGAAGTTCGCCTTGCCAGATCGGGCCGAGCTTTCCATTGGTGGGCCGATGTCGATGACGGCGGCGGAGCGGGGCGAGACGAGCGGCTGGGGACGGCTGTTTCCCCAGGATTCGGTCCGCCGACGGCTGTTCCAGCGGCTCCTGGGTCTCCGCGACCGTCCGATCGTGCTGGCCAGCATGTCCAGGGCCGGGTCGTCCATGTTGTTCCGCGCTGTCCAATCGGGATGGGCGGGCGCCCGCTTCGGGCCGAGGGCCGACGCCCTGAAGCCCTACATCTGGGACTATGCTTGGCGCCTCGATGAAACGCCGCTCATCCCTGGCGTCATCTACAAGACCCACGACCTGGCCCAACATGCGCCGCGCCGCGCCCGACCGAAGGTGCTGTTCACCTATCGGCGCGCGACCGAAGTCGCACTTTCGATCGCCGCCCGCCGCGAGCGTGAAGGGCCGAAGTGGTTCGCCCGCCACCTCGCCCATATGCGCGGATCGGGCAGGTATGAGGACTTTCTCCGCGGCGACACCCTCGGACTGGAAGCGCAGGTCGATGGATGGTTCGCGGCGGCGGGCCTGGACATCCTGGGGATGCGCTACGACGAGCTCTGGAATCGCCGGGCCGAGATCGAGGATTTCCTGGGCTTTTCCGTCAGGCTGCCCAAGCGGACCTCGTCTCCCGCCACCGTCGTCCCCCCCGAGCAGGTCAGCATGATCGGCGCCACCTACGCCGCGCTGGACCGGAAGATCGACGCCTTGCCGCCGGTGTTCGTCAGAAGCGCCGGACCGGCCTAACGAAAGACCAGGGCCCGCGACTATCGCTCCTCGGGGATGTCTCGCGCCGCGAACACCTGCTTGGTGATCGCCAGACCCTTGATCGCCGCCGGCACGCCCGCATAGACGGCCATCTGGGCGATCACCTCGACGATCTCCTGGCGGCCGACTCCGACATTGAGGGCGCCGACGATGTGCGCCTCCAGCTGGGCGGGCGCATTGCCGAGCGCGGTCAGGGCGGCGACGGTGGCGATCTCGCGGTCGCGCAGCGGCAGCTGCGGCCGCGACAGGATGTCGGCATAGACGCTTTCGACGATCCAGCGGGCGAAGTCGGGCGCGATCTCGCCGAGGTTATGGAATTGCTGGTCCCGCGCGGGACCGTTGATCTTGGCGACCGTCTCCCAGCCGCGTTCGAAGCGCTCGCCCTTCTCTTCGCTCATCAGTCCCTCAGGTGATCGATTGGACCACGCCGCCGTCGGCGCGGATCGGGGCGCCGGAAATGGCCGAGGCCTCCTTTGAACAGACGAAGGCGACCACCTCGGCGATCTCCTCGGGCGTGGTGAAGCGGTTCAAGAGCGTGGTGGGCCGGGCGGTGCGGAAGAACTCCTCCTCGACCTCCTGCTCGGACCTGCCGGTGCGTTCGGCCTGGCCCCTGACGTAGCCGGCCAGGGCCTCGGTGCGGGTAGGGCCGGGCAACACCGAATTGACCGTCACGCCTGTGCCCTTCAGCGCCTGGGCGAAGCCGCGGGCGACGGCCAGGTCGGCGGCCTTGGAGAAGCCGTAGTGAATCATCTCGGTGGGGATCTGGATGCCGGATTCGGAGGAGATGAAGACGATCCGCCCCCAGCCCCTGTCGCGCATCTGAGGGCCGTAGTGGCGGGTCAGGCGCACGCCGGCCAGGACATTGACCTCGAAACTGCGGACCCAGTCCTCGTCGGGGATCTCGAACGCCGGCTTGAAGCCGATCCAGGCGGCGTTGTTGACCAGGATGTCGAGATCGCCAGCCTGGTCGATCACCAGTTGGCAGCCTTCAGCGGTGGAGAGGTCTCCGACCGCGGGTTCGGCCTTGCCGCCGGCCTCCCGAAGCTCACCGACCGTCGCATCCACCCGCTCGGGCGAGCGGCCGTTGACCACCACCTCGGCGCCGCACCCCGCGAGCTTCCGCGCCGTCGCCTTGCCGATGCCCGAGGTCGAGCCGGTGACCAGGGCCCTCAGGCCGTTCAGGTCGAGCTGCATGATCGCCTCCGCGCAATGCGGAGCCACCTTAACGCGGCCTGTCGGCTAGACCATCTCCGTCCGCACCTTGGCGCGCAGCACGTCGATGGGGGCCAGGCCCTTGTCGGTCTTGAAGTGCCAGTAGGTCCAGCCGTTGCAGGCCGGCTGGGCCTGGACCATGGCGCCGATCTTGTGGATCGAGCCGGCGAGGTCGCCGACCACGATGGAGCCGTCCGCGCGAACCCGCGCCGAATGCCGGCCGCGGGGGCAGTAGAGCACGTCGCCCGGACGCAGCAGGCCCGACTCGACGATGCGGCCAAAGGGGATGCGAGGCTCGGACCGCTTGGAGCCCATCACCTCCAGGTCCGCAGGCGCGGCGGGCTTCACCTTGGCGATGCGCGCCTTGGCCAGGGCCACATAGTCGGGCTCGCGCTCCAGGCCGATGTAGCGCCGGCCGAGCCGGCGGGCCGCCGCCCCGGTGGTTCCCACCCCGAAGAAGGGGTCCAGCACGATGTCGCCGGGCTTGGAGGCCGCCAGGATCACCCGGTGCAGCAGCGCCTCGGGCTTCTGGGTCGGATGCGCCTTGCGGCCGGCGCCGTCCTTGACCCGCTCCTCGCCGGTACACAGCGCCAGGGTCCAGTCCGAGCGCATCTGCAGCTCGTCATTGGCCATCTTCATGGCGTCGTAGTTGAAGGTGTAGCGCTTCTGGCCGCGGCTCTTGGCGGCCCAGATCAGGGTCTCGTGGGCGTTGGTGAAGCGCGTGCCCTTGAAGTTCGGCATCGGGTTGGACTTGCGCCAGACCACGTCGTTCAGGATCCAGAAGCCGAGGTCCTGCAGCGTGGAGCCGACCCGGAAGATGTTGTGGTAGCTGCCGATCACCCAGAGCGAGCCGTCGTCCTTCAGCACCCGCCGGCAGGCGGTGAGCCATTGGCGGGTGAAGTGGTCATAGGCTTCGAAGGAGGCGAACTGGTCCCAATGGTCGTCGACGGCGTCGACCTTGGAATTGTCGGGCCGTAGCAGATCGCCGCCCAGCTGAAGATTGTAGGGCGGATCGGCGAAGATCAGGTCGACGCACTTTTCGGGCAGCGCCGCCAGCGACTGCAGGCAATCGCCCTCGATGATCCGATCCGCCTCGAAAGCCATGACGCGCCGCTCCGCTCGGATCATGGATGTCGGCCCGCACGGTTAGAGGGCGCTTAAGGAACGCGGTTAATTCGCTCTTAAGCGGCGCATGCCAGCGTTTTCCCACCGCCTTGGGAAGGCGGGGCAATGGGGAGGCGGCCATGAGCGAATTGGGCGCCCGGGGCGGCCGGCGGGGACTCTTCTCCGGCCTGCTGGAAGACCGGTTCACCAATGTGGACCTGATCGTGGTTCTGGCCGCGCTGGTGATCACCGGCCTGATCGGGGCCCTGAGCGGGATCTCGCTGGCCTATTAAGGTTGCTTTGGCGTTGCTGTGGCCGTGCGGCCACTATGCGCCGTTCGCTTGGCGGCCTAGAAGCCGAACCATGGGCATATGGGGAGGCTGAAAATGCCCGTCACGCCAGTCGACGCCAACGCACCGCCGCCGGTCATCCAGACCGTCATCGTCACCGCCGCCCGGCTGCCGCCGGCGCCCGGCGACGCGGCCTTCTCCATCATCCGCCTGACGCCCCAGCAGCTGCAGCAGGAGCCGCGGCTGGACGAGTCGCTCGAGCAGGTGCCGGGGATTTCGCTGTTCCGGCGCACCTCCAGCGCGGCCGAGAACCCCACCACCCAAGGGGTCACCCTGCGCTCGATCGCCCCGTCGGGCGCAGGCCGTGCGCTGGTCACCCTCGATGGGGTGCCGCAGAACGATCCCTTCGGCGGTTGGGTGATCTGGACCTCGCTGCCGTCGGAGTCGCTGGAAGGCGCCACCATCGTGCGCGGCGCCGGCGCCGGGCCCTATGGCGCGGGCGCCCTGACCGGCGTGATCCAGCTGGACGAACTGTCCCGGCCCGGCGCGGCCAATGTCGACATCTCCGGCGGCGAGCTCGGCGAGGTGCGCGGCTCCGGCGCCACGGTGCAGAGCCTCGGCCCCAAGAGTTCGCTGTTCCTCAGCGCCACGGGCGAGCACAGCAACGGCTGGGTGCCCACCGACGGGCTCGCGGGGCCCGCCGATGACCGGCTGACCCTCAACGACTACTCCGGCGCGGCGCGGATCCAGACCGAGATCGGGCGCGCCGTCCTGGCCGTCCGCGGCGGCGCCTATCACGAGGATCGCAGCGCCGGCCTGGTCGGGGCCAACTCCTCGGCCACCGGCGAGACCGGCAGCATCACCCTGACCGCCCAGCCCGGGCCGAACGAGCTGGGCTGGCGGCTGCAGGCCTGGATCCGGCACTCGGAATTCAGCAACACCTCGGTCTCGACCCCGGCCAGCCGGCTGTTCACCACCCCGGCCAACAACCAGTACGCCACCCCGGCTACCGGCTGGGGCGCCAACGCCGCCCTGCGCGGCCAATCGGGCTCGCTGGTCTGGGAAGCCGGCGGCGACGTCCGCGCGGCCTCCGGCGAGGACCAGGAGCTGTTCAAGTACGTGGCGCCGGGCTTCACCCAGCGCAGGATCGCCGGCGGCCGCACCCTGGTGGCGGGCGGCTATCTCGAGGCCACCTGGGCGCCGGGCGACTGGCTGATCACCGGCGGCGGCCGCATCGACGGCTGGTGGACCATGGACGGCCACCGGGTCGAGACCGTCATCGCCACCGGCGCGACCACCTTCCAGTCCAATCCGCCCGACCGGTCCGGGGCAGTGCCCACCGGCCGCATCGGCATCAAGCGCGACCTGGGCGACGGGCTCTATTTCCGCAGCGCCGCCTACACCGGCTTCCGGGCGCCGACGATCAACGAGCTCTACCGGCCCTTTCGCGTCGGCAACAACGTCACCGAGGCCAACAGCGCCCTCGGCCCCGAGCGCCTCTATGGCGTCGAAGGCGGCTTCGGCGGCCTGAACGGACGGCTGACCTGGGAAGCGACGGCCTTCTACAACCGGCTGGACAATGCGGTCACCAACGTCACCGTCGGCATGGGCCCGGGGGTCGTCCCCGGCTTCCCCAGCGCTGGCTTCATCCCCGCCGGGGGCATCCTGACCCAGCGCCAGAACGCCGGCGCCATCAACGCCGAGGGCGTCGAGGCTGACGCCTCGATCCGGCTGACGTCGAACCTCAAGTTCCGCGCCGCCGCGGACTATACCCACGCCATCGTCGACGGTGGGACGGTGGCGCCGCAGCTCACCGGCCTCAGGCCCGCCCAGGCGCCGCAGTTCACCGCCACGGGCGGCTTCGACCTGCAGGCGACCCAGCGGCTCGGTCTGCACGCCGACCTGCGCTACGAGAGCTCGCGCTTCGACGACGATCTCAACACCGTCCATCTGGGGTCCGGGACCAAGCTCGACGCCCGCGCCGACTGGAGTTTCTCCAGGTCGCTGCAGGGCTATGTCGAGGCCACCAACCTGACGGACGCCCGCATCGCGACGGCCAATACCTCCGGCGTGGTCGCCTATGACGAGCCGCGGGTGGTGCGGGTGGGGCTCAGCTTCCGGTACTGACCCGGCCCGTCCCCCCGGGCGGGCTTATTCGTCATCCTGCTGTGCTTGTGCTCGTGCATGACACGGTCGAAGGTGCGCCGCTGGGATTCGGGCCCTCGGGCGCCGGGATGGAGCGAGGCATGAGGCTCACCCCTATGATCTTGGCGTTGGCCCTGGCGGGAAGCGCGTCGGCCGTGCTGGCGGCGAGTCCCGATGGGCTGGCCATCGCGACCCCGGCGCTGAAGGCCAAGGCGACGCTGCAGGTCTCTTCGCCTGTGCTGAAGAGCGGCGAGCCGATCGCCGACGTCTACTCCAGCTACGGCGCCAGCACCTCGCCGCCGCTGAGCTGGCGCGGCGCCCCTGCTGGAACCAAGGCCTTCGCCGTCATGCTGGAAGATCCCGATGCGCCGATGGCCACGCCGTTCGTACACTGGGTGATGTGGAACGTCCCCGCCGCCGACCACGGCCTCGCCGAGGGCAAGGCGCCGCAGGGCGCGATCCAGGGCAAGATGGGCGCTGGCCGGATGGGCTACTTCGGGCCACGGCCGCCGGCCGGACCGGCGCACCACTACCATTTCGAGGTCTTCGCCCTGGATCAGCCGCTGAACCTCGACTCGGGCGGCGACGCCAAGGCGCTGGAGGCGGCGATGGCCGGCCACGTGCTGGCCTCCGGAGAGCTTGTCGCCACCTATCAGAAGCATTAGCCGGCTCGGGAATGATCCGCACCCGACGCACGCGTATGCTCTGCACCCTGGGCCCCGCCAGCCGGTCGCCCGAGCAGGTGGAGGCCCTGGCCCGCGCCGGCGCCGATGTGTTCCGCCTGAACTTCAGCCATGGCTCCCACGACGACCACGCCCGAGCGTTCGAGGCGGTCCGCGCCGCCGAGGCGGCCATCGAACGGCCGCTGGGCATTCTGGCCGACCTGCAGGGGCCGAAATTCCGCCTCGGCAAGTTCGCCCAAGGCTCGGTGCGTATCGAGCAAGGGGCGCCGTTCCGCCTCGATCTCGACCCGACGCCGGGCGACGACACGCGCGTCGGGGTGCCGCATCCCGAGATCCTGGCGGCCCTGAAGCCGGGCACGATGGTTCTGATCGACGACGGCAAGGTCCGGCTGAAGGTGGTGGCCGCCGACGGCAAGTCGGCCGACACCGTGGTCGAGGCTGGCGACGAGCTCTCCAACGCCAAGGGCCTGGGCGTGCCGGGCGTGCGCATCCCGCTGCCGGCCTTGACCCCGAAAGACCGCGAGGATCTCGCCTTCGCCCTGCGCCTGGGCGTCGACTGGGTGGCCCTGTCTTTCGTCCAGCATCCCGAGGACATGGCCGAGCTGCG
>DATCFQ010000597.1:0-2427 GCA_036509495.1 Caulobacteraceae bacterium | reverse complement strand
CGTCGCCCTTGCCGCTGACCACCAGCTGGTTGTCCTCGACGACGACGGCGAGCTGATCGGGGGAGAAGCCCGCGACGGCCAGGCTGATGCGCAGCCGGTTCTCGCTGGTTTCCTCGACATTGTAGGGCGGATAGCTCTCGGCCGCAGCCTTGGCCGCCCGCTCCACCAGTAGCCGGGTCCGCTCGAATCCGAGCAGAAACGGGCTGTCGAAAAGCACGGTTCGGTTCACCTCGAAGCCCTCCTAGAAGCGACTTCCTCGCAGCATTGGCCCCGGATGGGCGCCGATGCTGCGACGCATCAAACAAGGTGGGGACGCCATGGCCGAGGTTCAAGCTGGGCTTGGCGGCCCTCGCCTGCGCGCGCCGCCTGGGCTACACCCGCTTGCGCGAAGCAGCAGCGAGGCCACGTTGTCGGTCATCTACAAAAACCCCGAGCTGACCGATTATTTCGCCAAGCTGAACTTCCGGGCCAATACCCCGCGCGCCGACATCCCCTCGATCATCAAGCCGTACGAGACGGGCAGGGTGATGCACTTCCCCCGCCTCGACCTCGAGATCGACCACGGATTCTGGGCCGGGCTGAAGACCGACGACCTGGTCAAGCTGAAGAAGCTGTCGTCCTCGCCGACTCCCGGCGACCCGCGCCAGGATCCCTTGCTGGACCGGCGGCTGGCCGAGGCCGATGTGCCGGCCGGCCTGAGGCGCAAGCTGAAGCGCGAGATCACCCGGCTCTACGAGCGGGTGCTGCCGATCTATGAATCGCTGTTCGCGGGCTACCGCTTCACCCGGCGGCAGGTGGTCTGGCGGCTGAACACCGTGCGCAACGAGAACATGCACGTCGACACCTATGTCAGCGACTACACCGACCACTTCGCGCGCCTGTTCATCAACCTGGACGACCAGCCGCGCATCTGGATGACCAGCTGGACCCTGGACGAGCTCTACGCCCGCTTCGGCGACCGCCTGCCGCCGGAGGCGGTGGTCCGAAGCGAACCTGGCGACATCCACCGGGCGATCAACGAGGCGGCCTTCGGCGGCCGCTCGACGGTGTGGTGGGACAACCAGCCCCGGCATGTCTGCTATTTCGATCCGGGCGACGTCTGGGCCGTCGACAGCCGGCAGGTGTCGCACCAGATCTTCTATGGCCGCCGGGCCGTCTCCATCGACTTCTTCGTCGACCCGTCCAGCATGGTGAAGCCCCAGCGGCACTATCTGTTCACCGCCGAGCGCTTCCGCTCACGCACCGTCAAGGCGCTGCGGCAGGCGGCGGAGTAACCGGGCGCGGGGTCGCCCTGGTCAGGGGCGGTAGCCGAAGCGTTCGAAGTCTTCCCGATAGATCGAATGCAGGACGTCCCTGGAACGACGGCTGATGGCCTCTTCGGTCGGGCCCTCGGATTTCTGCGTCACGTTCTTGCGCGGGACGGGCCCCAGATCGCCGGTCATCTCCGCAAGCGCGGCCATGTCGGCCTCGAGGGTCTCGACGCGGCCGACGAAGTCCGTCTTCGGCCCCTCGTTTCCGCAGATGAAGTCGCTCTGGATGGCCCAGTGCTTGTCGATCTGGCCGCGCGGATAGGCGCCCCCGAGCCATTGCACGAACTCGTCGAAGTCCATGCCCGACCGCAGGCCCGGATGGCGAGCATGAAGCGCCGCCGCATTGTGGCTCGGCGGCGCCGGCCGCACCTTGTTGAGCCATGCCGAGAGCGCCCGGGCATAGGGATTGCGAACAAAGGCAAAGACGTAAAGCGGCTGGAGGTTGGCCGACGCCCATTCGCCCGTCAGTGGCCCCTGGTAGGACTCCATGAGCCGCGCCGCGCCCGCATCGCCAAGCATGGTGGCGATCGACCGGCTCGCGTTCTTCGGTATGCACAGCCAGAGGTAACGCTGGCCGGGACCCAGCATGCTTTCGCCGGACATCCGCCGGGGCATCTCGAAAACCGAAGGCGTGCGCATTTCCATCAGGCGCCCGGTAATGAGGAAGCCCCCGCCGGTTCCGGCGAGGGCTTCATGGTGGTGGACGTAGTCTACGGCCAACCTTTCTCCGGCGCGAGCCTCGTCCAAAAATCCCTGTTCTCTGCCGAATTTCAGGGACTTTCACAAAATTCGCGGGCCAGGACCCATCTCTGCTGGGCGCTAACCCACTGAGCTGCATGGGAAATAATCGTGCCGAGCCGGTTCGGATTGGAGCCTGGGCAGGGAATTTAGCAGGGAATGGACTTCGCCCCAAAATACACTTCAAGGAGGGATATAGGCCCACGCCTTGCGCAGGCTTTGCGCCAAGGTCGAGATTCCGGTTCCAAAGCGCGGCTACGAGATGGAACGGCCGCGCTTCTTCGATATCGACCTTTCGCCTACGCTGCCGATCGGACGACGGAACTGGGCGGTCCGCGCCAGTGAGCCCTGTACCTCAAAGAGATTCACACAGCGGGCT
>DATCFQ010000596.1:0-3643 GCA_036509495.1 Caulobacteraceae bacterium | reverse complement strand
CGATCACCGGCCTGCCCAACGGCGTGACCTGGGACGGCACCAACCTGAACGGCGATGGGACCACCGTCGCGGGCACCACCGGCGCGCAGGTCGACGACAGCGCCAGCTCGGCCCCGGCCGACCTGTCCGTCGTGATCGCGGCGGCCGCGGGCGCATAGCCCGCCACTCCGACGTGGGATAAGCAAGGGGCGGCTCCTCGCGGGGCCGCCCCTTTTCTGTGGATGGAGGACGTGATGGCTTCAGCTGAAGCGAAGGCCGCCAAGGCGGCGAGGAAGGGGAGCCCCACGGCGCTCCCGGCCGACCAACTGGACGCCACCACCCGGCCGCTGGGCAAGGGCGCGGATGCGACGGACGGGCCCGTCGCCCAGGCCCGCGCCGAGGGCCGGTCCATCAAGCCGGAATAGGCAGCTTCACCTCAGGCCGGGCGTCATGCACGACGTGATCCAGCGTGCGCCCGGCCCGCTCCTTGCCGGTCCTTCGGACGGTGGCGCCGTCCTCGAATTCGAAGTGCTCGCCAGGTCCCTCGACCTCGCTCACCGAGACCCACTCGCCATTTTGTTTCATGTGAAACACTACGCCGGCGGCGGCGCACTGATCGCGCAGGTCCCGGAACCACTGCGGATGCGACGGCCGGGCCTTGTGGGCGCCCTGGTCGGTCTCCCCGCCGACGATCACCCAGTCGAGCGCCGGCCGCTGCTTGAGCTCGACGTGCACCACGTCGACATCCGGCGAAAAGGCGCCCACCGGGTCCATCGTGGTTTTGCCGGTCAAGGCGTTGAGCGAGTAAGGCGCCTTGAGGGAGAGCCGCGTCAGGTCCACCGGCCCCAGCAACGGCTCCATGCTGACGAAGGCGAAGAGAGCCCTGAGCCGCTGCTTGGCGTTGAGCAGGATCGGCACGTCGCGGTCCGCCTCCGGCTGGCTGACCACCGTGCAACCGATGGCGGCGTTCGCCGGCAGGCCGCCCGCCTCGATCGACATGCGCTCGATGTTCTGAGGCCGCTTCGTCAGCAGCAGATAGACGCAGTGCTGGGCCTTCCGGATCTCGGCGAACAGCTCGGCCCGCCACTCCGGCGGCACCTGGTTGTCGAAGACGTCGCCCAGGCTCATGCAAAAAACGAACAGCGGATTCCCGGTTTGCGCAAAGTGGGCGATCGCGCGCTTTTCGATCTTCCGGACCTGCGACCGCCAGTGCTTCATCTGGTCGCGCTCGCCGTGCGGCCCCCAGACCACCCGGTGGTAGCGGTTGACCATCATGTGCTCGGCATAGCAGCCGTCGCAGGCCGGGCTGACCTTCGTGCACCCCGTCCAGGCGTTCAGCGTGGCGTCGGCCCAGCTGATCTCAGTTTCGATGCCCATCGCGGATCGCCTTCGCATGCTTGAGCAGGAGCCCGGCGAGACCTTCGGCCCCATCGGCGTCAAGGCCAAGCCAGATCATCGGCTGGTTGAACCGGATGATCACCGTGCGATCCTCGGTGGTGACCGCAATCTGGGTGACGCCCTCGTCGGAGGCGTTCAGCTGGCCGCGCGGGAAGACCGCCTCGGCCGCCTTGAGGCAGTCGGGGTTGCTGCAGAGATCCTCGGCGACCCAGCTGCAGGGCCCTATCCAGTTCGTCTCGGTCTTCGAGACCATGCAGGCGTTGTGCTGGGTGCAGCCACAGACACGGCAGGTGCGTCTAGCCATCTTGGGCCTCCTCGAGGAGCGCGGTGGTGGCCCCGCTGATCGCGGGAACCATGAGCTTGATAACCTCCCGGACGGTGACCGGCGGCTTCATCAGCACCATGTGCAGGCGGACGGTGGCGAAGACGGCGCCAGCGGCGATCGCCTCCGGATCCACGCCGAGCTCCTGGAGCCGCTTCATCAGCTGCATGAAGCCCTGGTCGGCGCCCGCCGCCTGCTGCTGGAAGCCAGAGGCGCCGATGACGGCCGCGTTGATCTCGTCGTCGCTGAAGACGCGGGCGCTCATGACTGCTGCGCGTCGGTCAAGAGGGCGAGGCGCTTCTGCTCGTCCTCCTCGAGGCCCTCGTAAGCCTTCGAGCGGATGAAGACCGACCAGACGTCGTCGATCTCCGGCGGCGGCGCCTTGTAGAGCCACAGCTCGTAGAATAGCGCGTCGGCCTTCGGGCTCACCGGGTCCTTCAGCTCGAGCACCCGATCGTAGACCATGCTGAGCGTGCCCTGCTGCGCACCCTCCGGCGCCTTCTTGAACGTCGGCGTCTCCCTGAAGGCGACCAGCAGCGGCTTGAGCTGAAGCCAGCTGACCTTCTCCTTCACCGCGGCCGAGAAGCCGTTGAAGGCGATGACGCTCTCCTCGCCGAGCGCTTCGTCCGTCTCCTCCTCACCCACCGTCTCGCCAGCGGGCGACCCCTCGCCTTGCTGCTGCTGGCCAGAGGTCTCCTCCGCTGAACCCGTCGACGCAGCGGTGGCAGACTCCGACGTAGCCGGTGCGGTCTCCGCAGACTGGGCACCAGCCGTCTCGGTAGGGCCCGCGGCGCCGGCGACACCCTTCGCCTTGTCGGCCAGCGCGGCGAAATCCTGGTCGGTCGAGGCGTTGCCGGTGACACCCACCGAAGTCTTGCCGGCGCCGTCGACAGGTGGGCTAGTTTTCGCGTCGGCGGCCGGCTTCTGTTCCACTGGCGCAGCCGCCTTGGCGGGCTCCGCGGCTTTCGCCTTGTTTCCCTTGCCCTTTCCGAACGCCTCGTCGAGCACCGGCGCTGGTCTATTTTCCCGCACCGTGGCCAGCAACTCTTCCACCGTGGTCTCGTGGTCGCGGACCGCCGTCACGAATCCCGCGGCGTCGAACAGCACGTCGATCGTGATGTCGTCCTTGCCGGCCACCCCCAGGATCTCGAACACCACTTTCTGCGCGACGCCCAGCTCCTTCCAGGCCAGCAGCATCTTGTCGCGGCGCTCGCCGAGCGTGTCCTGGTCGCCCTTCGCAGCGGCGTAGGCCGCCTTGTAGCCGACGTTCCAGATGCCCTTCGGCACAGCCGCCAGGATGGCGTTGCGCATGGCGATCGAGGCCGCCGCGTTCGACGTGGTCTCGATCAGGTGCATCGGGAAGCGCTTGGCCACCTTCCCCTCCTTCTCGGAGCCCATGATCGACCTGGTGACGCTGCGCGCGATGGCGACGTTCGACTCGAGGTCGTGGAAGACGCCGGTGGCCTCGACGCTCTCGTCGGTCAGGTTCGTGCGCCTGGCCGCTACCCGGCAGTTCCCCCAGGACTGCATCACGATCTCGGCGAAGCGCGCGGACGGCCCTTCGATGAAGCCGTTGAACCACTGCTTGGTCTCCGGGTCCTGCATCCGCTGAGGCTTGCGATAGGTGCAGGCGTAGGCGGTCTCGGTGTCCAGGGTGGCGAGCGTCTGGATCTGCTTCTTCACGGTGCTGATGACCCGCCGCCAGCGGTGGGCGGTGGCGATCTGGATGTCGATCTCCGCCCGGGTCTGGCCACCGACCAGGCTGGTGTCGGCGATCACCGTGGGCATCTGATCGTCGTCGGCGTCGAGCACCTCGCCCGTCATCGGCTCAATGCGCTCTCTGGTGGTGTCGGCCATGGCTAGCTCCTCGTGGCGGTGGTCTTGACGTCAAGCTCCTGGGCGTAGCTTACCCCCGGGATGGCGGGCCGGTCCGGGTGTTTCGCC
>DATCFQ010000595.1:0-3162 GCA_036509495.1 Caulobacteraceae bacterium | reverse complement strand
GATGGGGTCGCCCCCAAGGTTCGTCATCCCGGACGGCCGCTGCGGCGGTCGAGCCGGGACCCAGGATTTTTCCTTTCGAACCCAACACTTAAAACCCCTGGGTCCCGGCTCTCCGCCTGAAGGCTCCGGCCGGGATGACGGCAGTAGGGGAGCGAGGGTCATTGCCCGGCGCTTCGAGGCGCGCCGGGCGCCCGAAGGCGGATTTGTTCAGACGCACGCCAGCGGGGAAGCGCTCGACATCGCGGCTTGGAGTGCGCCCTCGCATACGCCGGCTCGGCGTGGACGGCTGTTCAACGCCATTGTATTCGGCGGGGGCTTGGGGGCGCCCCCAAGTCCCGCGGCCAGGGCCGCCGGGAGGCGCCATTCTTGCGCTCGAGGGGGCCCATTTGCCGGGATCATGCGCCAACTGGGCGGCGAACAAAGCGCTCGGAGGCGTGGTGAGCCCGACACGCGTCACCGCCGCCAGCGCGCCGTCCTGATGGCGAGCCGGATCGAGGACTATGCGGTCATCGGCAACGGCGAAACCATGGCCCTGGTCGGGCTCGACGGATCGATCGATTGGCTGTGCCTGCCGCGTTTCGACAGTCCGGCCTGCTTCGCGGCCCTGGTGGGCGATGCGGAGAACGGACGCTGGCTGATCGCGCCGGTGGACGACGGCGCCCGCGTCAGCCGACGATACCGACACGATACCCTGATCCTGGAGACGGCCTTCGAAACGGCGCGGGGCGCCGTACGCGTCACGGATTTCATGGTCCAGCGCGGCGGCGGCGCGGACATCGTGCGACTGGTCAAAGGCCTGCGGGGCGCGGTGGCGATGCGAACCGAGCTTTGCGTTCGCTTCGACTATGGGGACACGATCCCGTGGGTTCGCCGCGATCATGACGACCGTCTGCTGTTCGTCGCCGGTCCCGACCGCCTGATCCTCGACACCAAGGTCCGCCTTCAGGGCGAGGGCCTGCGCAGTGCGGCGGTGTTTGACGTGAGGCATGGCGAGGAAATCGGCTTCGCGCTGAGCTGGTCGGCCTCCTTTGCCGACCGGCCGCCGCCCTTGCGGTGCGGCCGCGCGCGCTCGGCGGTCGAGAAAAGCTGGAAGCGCTGGGCGTCCGCATGTTCGCCGGCCGGCGAATGGCAGGCCGCGGTCATGCGCTCCTTGCTGACGCTGAAGGGCCTGGCCCACCGGGAAACCGGCGGCATCGTCGCGGCCGCGACAACCTCGCTGCCGGAGAAGATCGGCGGCGCTCGGAACTGGGACTACAGGTACTGCTGGCTGCGCGACGCCACCTTCACGCTCTACGCGCTCATCGGCTCCGGATATCTCGAGGAGGCGTCGGCGTGGCGCGGCTGGCTCCTGCGCGCCATAGCGGGCGCGCCGGCCGACCTCAGGATCATGTACGGCGTCGGCGGCGAGCGGAACCTGTCCGAACATGAAGCCCCTCATCTGGCCGGCTACGAGGGGTCGGCGCCTGTTCGCATCGGCAACGCGGCGGCGGGACAGGTGCAGCTCGACGTCTATGGCGAGGTCCTCGACGCGCTCTTCGTCGCCCGCTGCGCCGGCCTGGATCCCGAGGCGGCGAGCTGGGCGCTGGAGCGCGCGCTCCTCGACCATCTCGAGACGATATGGGCCGAACCCGATGACGGGATTTGGGAAGTCCGCGGCGGCCGCAGGCACTTCACCCATTCCAAGGTCATGGCCTGGGTCGCCTTCGACCGCGCGGTTCGCTCGGTGGAGACCTTCGGGCTGGACGGACCGGTCGGACGCTGGCGCGAAATCCGCGCCACCATTCATCGGCAAATCTGCGATCGAGGCTTCCACAAGGGCCGCAACAGCTTCGTCCAGTCCTACGGGTCGGATGAACTCGATGCGAGCTTGCTGCTGCTCGCGATCGTGGGTTTCCTGCCGCCGGATGACCCACGCATACGCGGCACCGTGGCGGCCATCGAGAATGACCTGGTCGCGGACGGACTCGTTCTTCGATATCGCACCAGGACCGGCGCCGACGGCTTGCCGCCCGGCGAGGGCGCCTTTCTCGCGTGCAGCTTTTGGCTGGCCGACAACTATGTGCTTCAGGGAAGGCAAGACGACGGGCGGGCGCTCTTCCAAAGTCTGCTCTCGCTGAGGAATGATGTCGGTCTTCTGGCTGAAGAATACGATGTCAAATCAAAGCGGCAGCTCGGCAACTTCCCCCAGGCCTTCTCCCACTTGGCGCTGGTCAACACCGCGCGAAATCTTACGAGCCCGCACGGACCCGCCCATCACCGATCCGCTACGGAGGGCGCCCGGCCCGTAGGCCGCGGGGCCCCGTGACTTTCCGCCGCGCGCCCGTTGGAACCCGCTCGCCAACCCGCGATCGATCGAGGCCTGATGGCGCCTTGGTAACTTCCTGGCTGCGCCTTTTCAGTGCCCGGCAAGCGCCTTCGACCAGTCCTTCATCGAGCGGCGCGCGACGCGCTTCTTGGGGCCCTTGGTGACCTCGAAGCGGGTCGTGTGACCGTGTCGTACAAACTCGATGTCGAACCTGGTGGATCCCAGTCGAAGATCCCGAACCGTCAGATCGGGCATCCAGGCCGGAAGATGGGGATCGACATAAAGCATCTGGTTTGGGGCGTCGGGCTGAAACCCGAGCATCGCCTGAAGCAGCGAGAAGACGGCGCCGGCCGCCCAGCCTTGCGGGACATTGGCGCCGAGATACTGGACCGGGAAGTTCGAGGGATCCCGCTGGGTTCCGGCGTAGAGTTCCGGCAACTGGTTCATGGCGAAATAGCCGGCGGCCTGGGTGATGGAGTGCGCCACCGCGCAGGTCTCCTCATGCAGTCCATAGCGCTTCAGTCCCTGGGCGATGAAGCCGTTGTCGTGCGGCCAGACGGCGCCCACCTGGTATTTGAACGGGTTGAAACTCTTGTGGTCGGCCGACAGAGTCCGGATGCCCCAGCCGCTCCACATGTCGGGCTTCTGGAGTCGCTCGGCGACCCGCAGCGCCCGGTCGTGGGGCACGATTCCCGACCACAGGCACTGGCCCGGATTCGAGGCCACCGACCAGACCGGCTTCTTGTCTCCGTCGAGACAGTAGGCGTAATAGCCCGCCGCTTCGTCCCAGAACGTGGCGTTGAACTTCTCGAACAGCACGGCCGCCTTCTTTCGAAGACGCTTGGCGTCGTCCGGGC
>DATCFQ010000594.1:0-5886 GCA_036509495.1 Caulobacteraceae bacterium | reverse complement strand
GCGGTCCCCCTCCCGCCGTCGCTACCGCGCCGGGGGAGGTAGAAGAACTTTACATCGAGCGGATGACGACGCGCGCCCAGTTCGTGGCGGCGGCGCGGGGGCGCTCGGCCAGCCGGGGGGCGGTGGTGGTCCAGGCCCTGCCGCGCGAGGGCCAGCAGGCGATCCGAGCCGGCTTCACCGCCACCCGCAAGGTCGGGGGCGCGGTGGTGCGCAACCGCGCCAAGCGGCGTTTGCGCGAGGCGGCGCGGCTGCTTCTGCCCCTGCACGGGACCCCTGGACGCGACTATGTCTTCATCGCCCGCGGCGGCACGACGAGCCGGCCTTGGGCGCGTTTGCTTGACGATGTGAAAAGCGCGCTGATAAGCCTCGCGCCCGATTGACGCCGGGCTTCCCGCCCGAGCGCCCAGAGTCTCCCCGAGCACCCTTCAGTCCATGCAGCAAGATACCCGCAACATGGTGGTGTTCGTCATCGCGGCGATCGCGTTGATGTTCGTCTACCAGTCCCTCGTGCTCGGGCCTGCGGCCAAGCGCCGCGAGGCGGAGGCCAAGGCCGTCCAGGTCCAGGCCGCCGCCCAGGCGCAGGCCCCCGCCGCGCTGCAGGCCAGTGTGACAATCCCGCGCGCCCAGGCCCTGGCCCGGAGTCAGCGGGTCCAGATCGACACGCCGAGCCTGAAGGGCTCGATCGCTCTCACGGGCGGCCGGATCGACGATCTCTACCTGAAGGGCTACCGCGAGACCCTGGCCAAGACCTCTCCGCTGGTGGAACTGCTACGGCCGCAGGGTGCGAGCTTCGCCTATTTCGCCTCGTTCGGCTGGACCGGCTCCAACGCGCCCGGCCTGCCGGGCCCCGACACCCCCTGGACCCTGGCTGAGGGCGCGGTGCTGTCGCCCGGACGCCCGCTGGTGCTGAGCTACGCTTCCCCCGGCGGTCTGCAGTTCACCCGCACCATCCAGGTGGACGATCGCTACATGTTCACCATCAGCGACCAGGTGGCCAACACGGGCGCCGCGGCCGCCACCATCGAGCCCTACGGCACGGTGGAGCGTCATGGCCTGCCGCCCGAGCTGCAGGGCGCCCTCAACGTCTACCAGGGCGCCATCGGCTGGGTGGGCGGGGCGCTGCGGCAGGACGGCTACAAGGCCTGGAAGAAGAAGGGCCGCGACGAATTCGACGGAACCGGCGGCTGGGCCGGGATCACCGACAAGTACTGGATGGCGGCCCTCGCGCCCGACCAGCACGAGCCGATCAAGGTGACCTTCCGCGTCACCCCCGACGCGGGCGTGGACATCTACGACGCCAGCTATCTGGGCCAGGCCCGCACCCTGGCGCCGGGCCAGGCGGCCATCGAGACGCTGCACCTGTTCGCCGGTGCCAAGACCGTGCCGCTGCTCGACCAGTACACCAAGACCTATGGCCTCCCGAACCTCGAGTTCGCCGTCGACTGGGGCTGGCTGCGCATCATCACCCGGCCGATCTTCTCGCTGCTGGAGTTCTTCTTCCACCACGTCGGCAACTTCGGCGTCGCCATCCTGCTGCTGACCATCTGCGTGCGCTTGCTGCTCTTCTGGCCCGCCAACAAGAGCTACGAGTCGATGACCAAGATGAAGAAGGTCCAGCCCGACCTGGAGAAAATCAAGCTCCGCTTCAAGGACGACCCGGCCAAGGCCCAGCAGGAGACCCTGAGCTTCTACAAGCGCGAGCGGATCAATCCGTTCATGGGCTGCATGCTGATGCTGCCGACGCTGCCGATCTTCTTCGCCCTCTACAAGGTGCTGAGCGTCACCATCGAGATGCGCCAGGCCTCGTTCCTGTTCGTGCCCGATCTGTCGGCGCCGGACCCGACCACCATCTGGAACCTGTTCGGCCTCATCCCCTACGACCCCACCGCCCTGCCGGTGATCGGCAGCATCTTCGCGGGCATGCTGCACATCGGCGTCTGGGCGATCGTCTATGCCTTCACCACCTGGCTGACCCAGAGCATGACGCCGACCACCGGCATGGATCAGACCCAGAGGACCATGATGCAGTGGATGCCGCTGATCATGATGCTGTTCCTGGCCAGGCTGACCGTGGGCCTGCTGATCTACTACACCTGGTCGAACATGCTCTCGCTGCTGCAGCAGTATGTGATCATGCGCCGGTTCAAGGTGGACAATCCGATCGACAGCTTCATCGCCCGGCTGAGGGGGCGCGCTCCCTCCGCCCCGGCCTGACGGCGTGGCCGACGACGCCTTCTCGCCCGAGGCCCTGGAAGCCGCGCGGGTCCTGTTCTGCCGGCCCTCCAGCTTCGTCATGGGCGTGGCCCAGATCGAGCAGCTGCCCGGCGCCGACTTGCCCGAGGTGGCCTTCGCCGGCCGCTCCAACGTCGGCAAGTCCTCGCTGATCAACGCCCTGGTGGGGCGCCATGGCCTGGCGCGCGCTTCCAACGAGCCGGGGCGCACGCGGGAGGTCAATCTCTTCGACGTGGACGGCCGACTCAGGCTGGCGGACCTGCCGGGCTACGGCTTCGCCAAGGCGGCCAGGACCACCGCCCGCAAGTTCCAGAACCTCGGCCGCGCCTATCTGCGCGGACGGCCGAACCTCAAGCGAGCCTATCTGCTGATCGATTCCCGCCACGGGCTGAAGCCGCCCGACCTGGAGGCGATGGACGCGCTCGATCTCTCGGCGGTGTCCTACCAGATCGTGCTGACCAAGGCCGACAAGCTGAAGACGGACGAACTGGACTCGGTGGTTCGGCGCACCGCCGCCGCCATCGTCAAGCGGCCGGCCGCCTATCCGGAGGTGCTGGCCACCTCGGCGGCCAAGGGGATGGGAATGCCCGAGCTGCGGGCCGGGGTCGCCGCCGCCTGCGGCCTCGCAGCTGACTGAAGCGGCGCCGTTAACGCGATTCTAGGACGAAACCGGCAGTTTGCCGCGGCGCGGTCTTGCGCGGACGAACGGCGAGGATCGCGGGCCTGCGAAGGCCGGCGTATGTGCTGATGAGCTCCAAACGGATCCAGTTGGGTCAGCCGGCGCAGGTGCTCGCCCTGGGCCTGGTGGTGTTCGCCCTCGCCTGGCTCAGCATCGAACTCTCCGCGCCATGGCGCCGCCTGCCGCCGATCTGGCTGCCCAATGCGGTCACTGTCGCCTTTCTGCTTCGCACCAGGGTGCGGCGCTGGCCGGCGCTGCTGGCCGCGGCTTTCCTGGGCAATGTGACCGCCGAAATGGTCCTGGCCGACGCACCCGCTTCGGTGCTGGGACTCAGCAGCGCCAACATCGTCGAGGTCGCGGTCTGCGTGCTCGGCGTGAAGCGGCTCCTGAAGGGCCGGATCAATGTGGAGCGGCCGGCCCAGATCCTCATCTTCGGCTGCATCGCCGCGGCCGCCTCGGCCATCGGGGCGACGGCCGGCTGCCTCGGGCTGAGCGCGATCAACCATGTGCCGTCCACGACCAACTGGCTGCTCTGGGCCCTGGGGGACCTTTTGGGCCTCATCCTGTTGACGCCGTTCCTGGCCTCGATCCAGCTCAGCGACCTCAGGCGGCTGCAGGGGCCGTCCCATGCCGGGCGCGCGACCGCTGTGCTGGCGGCCATCGTCGCCGACATCGCCCTGGCCGCGATCCTGCCGGCCCACTCCCTGCCGCTGCTGGCGCCCCCGCTCATGGTGTTCGCCACCCTGCAGCTGGACTTCCTGGGCGCGGCCGTCAGCACCCTGGCCGTCGCCGTGGCGTTCTCCGTCTTCGTCGGCCGCGGCTGGATCCCGGCGGCCATGACGGGGCGCGATTTCTTATCCCAGCTGGTGGCGGTGCAGATGTTCCTGCTGGGAACCAGCCTCGTCACCTTTCCCCTGGCCGCGACCCTGCAAAGACGAAAGACGCTGGAGCTGGAGCTGATCGCCTCCCGCGACGCCCTGGTCGAGGCCAATCGCCTGGCCCGCATGGCCGAGAAGCTGGCCGGCATCGGCTATTGGCGCATCGCCCCTGACGAGGAGCGTTTCGTCTGGTCCGAGGAGATGTACCGGATCTACGGCCGCGACCCGGCCCTGGGTCCGCCTACCATCGCCGAAAGCACCTTCATGGTGCACCCCGACGACCAGGCGCTGCTGGCCCGCCACCGCAAGCAGTTCAATAACAGCCAGGCGCCCGAGCTGACGGTGCGCGTCATCCGGCCATCCGGCGAAGTGCGCCACGTCATCGTGCGCAGCCAGATCGAGCAGGACATGAACGGCAAGGTGATCGCCCGCTTCGGCACCCTGTGCGACGTGACCGATCTGGAACAGGCCCAGGCCGCGTCACGCCATAGCGAGGCGCGCTACCGCTTTCTGGCGGAAAACGCTCCGGACATGATCAGCCGCGCCTCCCTGACCGGCGAACCGCTCTACGCCTCCCCCGGCTCGGTGCGGCTGTTCGGCTATACCCCCGAGGAAATGGCGTCCCTGAACGCCCAGGACATGGTCCACCCCGATGACTTCGAGCGGGTTATGGCGTCCATCTTCAGCCAGATCGAGGAACGCAAGAGCCGCCTGGAGGAGCCGCTCTGTTATCGGGCCAAGCGCAAGGATGGGCGCTGGATCTGGATCGAGGCCAATCCGACCCTGGTGTTCGACGACAACGGCGAGCCGATCGAGTTCATCGACGTCATCCGCGACGTCACCCAGGCCAAGACCTTCGAGGCCGACCTGGAGGAAGCTCGCCGCAAGGCCGAGGCCGCCGCCGCGGCCAAATCGGCGTTTCTCGCCAATATGAGCCACGAGCTGCGCACGCCCCTGACCTCGATCATCGGCTTCTCGCGGCTGCTCGGCGACCGCGACGAGCTGGCCGAGGAATCCCGGCGCTACGCCCGGCGCATCTTCGACGCCAGCGAGGCGCTGCTGGCGATCATCAACGACGTGCTGGACTTCTCCAAGCTCGACGTCGGCCAGGCCCAGCTCGAAATCCAGCCGCTGTCGGCGCCTCACCTGATCGAGGAGACCACCGGCATCGTCGCCATCCAGGCCGCCGCCAAGGGGCTGGAGCTGCGCACCGAGCTGGATCCGAAGACCCCCGAGCTGATCGGCGGCGACGTGGCGCGGCTGCGCCAGGTGCTGCTCAACTTCCTGTCCAACGCGGTGAAGTTCACCGCCGAGGGCGCGATCACGGTCAGGACCGAGTGGCGCGGGCGCAAGCGCTCGGGCCGGCTGCGGATCTCGGTGGTCGACACCGGCTCGGGCATCGCGCCGGAGAGCGTCGGGCGGCTGTTCGAGCGCTTCTCCCAGGCCGAGGTCTCGATCAACCGCACCCACGGCGGCTCCGGCCTGGGACTGGCGATCAGCAAGGGCATTGTCGAGCTGATGGGCGGCGAGGTCGGGGTCGACACCACCCTCGGCGAGGGTTCGACCTTCTGGTTCGAGATCCCGGCCAAGGCGGCCGCGCCCATGACCACCAGGGCCGCCGACGCCGCGACGCCGGCCGACTGCCCGTCGTTGCGCATCCTGATGGTCGACGACACCGCGGTGAACCGCGAACTGGTCAAGCTGATGCTGGAGCCCCTGGGCTGCGAGGTCGAGGAGGCCGCCGGCGGCGCCGACGGGGTCCAGGCGGCCATGACCCGGCCCTACGACCTGATCCTGATGGACGTGCGCATGCCTGGCATCGACGGGCTGGAGGCGACCAAGCTGATCCGGGCGGTCAGCGCCTTCAACCGCCGCACGCCGATCCTCGCCCTGACCGCCGACGTCCAGCCCGACAACGCCGCCGCCTGCCGCAGCGCCGGCATGGACGACATCATCGCCAAGCCCATCGTCCCCCGGGAGCTGGTCGGCAAGCTGATGCAGTGGGGCTCGGGAAGATCGGCGGGAGCGGAAGAACCGGTCGCCATCAGCGCTTAGTTCTCAATTGTCACCGTCATTCGCGGCCTTGTGCCGCGAACC
>DATCFQ010000593.1:0-4360 GCA_036509495.1 Caulobacteraceae bacterium | reverse complement strand
CCGCTCTCCTGGTCCGAGCAGCGGCGGCTCTACGACGAACTCTGAAATGGTCCCTGTTATCGCCTGAGCGCATCCCTGTTCCGCGATATTCCAGTCCCTGTTACCCGCGGACGAGTTCCCTGTTATCAGCGCACCGTTTACTGCGGGTTCAGACCACTTAACATGCTGTAATTGCGAAAGTTATACGGCGTTCCCAGCGCGGTGGGTTGAGGATGAGGCGCCGAAAAGCGCTCGAATTCCCTGTTATCGGCGGAAAACAGGGAAAGGAGCCCGAAATACAGGGGCGGCTAGCGATCGAATTCGGCCCAGCCTGCGTTTCCTCGCTCCGTTGCAGGCCGTTCCCTGCTCAGCCAAACGCTTTCCCTGCTCGCATGCGTAGTGAAAGGGGTTCCATCGGGCCGCCAACGTACTGATTGGACGAGAGAAGCCCTGCAGGCGCCCGGCGTCCCGGGGGCCGAAAACGTCCAGATTCCCTGCAGAGATCCCTGCTACCAGGGAAACTCCACCGACTAGCGGACGGGCGGAGACACGGCCGCCGGAGGGCGCGTGCAGGGGAGCAAGAGCGCCGCCGTTGGCGGGGCGTGACAGGACTTCGTCCGCAAATTGCCGCGCAATGTCGGCGGGTTACGAGCCCCGCTCTCGGACGGAGAGAACTACCGGGACTGGTTGGCGGTGAGAGAGGGATTCGAACCCTCGATAGGCTTTCACCTATACACGCGTTCCAGGCGTGCGCCTTCAACCACTCGGCCACCTCACCCCCGTGCTGGCCCCGATGCATGGAAATGCGGCCCGGCGCGGAAGGCGCGGAATATAGACAGGCGCGCCCTCGGGGCAAGCGGCTTGGCGCGGCGCGCGGCGCGCCTATGTTAGGGGACCTGGCATGGAAGGGCCGACCCATGGCTTCGAGCGCCGACAAGCTGAGACCGCCGACCAAGGCCGAGGCCTTCCCCGGCCGTCCGGATCCGATCCGCACCGACCCGAATCACTTCGTCAATGGCGCCTCGCTGAAGGGCCCCTATCCGGAGGGATCGGAGCGAGTGCAGTTCGGCATGGGCTGCTTCTGGGGCGCCGAGCGGCTGTTCTGGAAGCTGCCGGGGGTGGTGGTCACCGCCGTGGGCTATGGCGGCGGCGTCACGCCCAATCCGACCTATGACGAGGTCTGCTCGGGCCGCACCGGCCATGCCGAGGTGGTGCTGGTGGTCTATGACCCGCAAGCGATCGCCTTCGAGCAGCTGCTCAAGTGCTTCTGGGAGAATCACGACCCGACCCAGGGCATGCGCCAGGGCAACGACATCGGCAGCCAGTACCGCTCGGCCCTCTATACCTACTCGGACGCCCAGGAACGGGCCGCCCACGCCTCGCGCGACGCCTATGCCAAGGCCCTGGCCGAGCGCGGCATGGGGCCGGTCACCACCGAGATCCGCAAGGCGCCGGAGTTCTACTTCGCCGAGGGCTATCACCAGCAGTATCTGGCCAAGAACCCGGCCGGCTATTGCGGCCTGGCCGGCGCCGGCGTGGTCTGCCCCATCGGCCTGGGCGTCGAGGCCTAGGGGCGATGACGCCAGAGGCGCTCGACGCCTTCTGCCGCGCCTTGCCCGGCGCCACGGGCCAGATCCAGTGGCAGACCGACCAGGTCTACAAGGTCGGCGGCAAGATGTTCGCCGTGGTCGGGCCCGGCGGGACCGTCTCGTTCAAGGTCAATGACATCGCCTTCGAGATGCTGGTGGAGACCGGCGCGGCCCGTCCGGCGCCTTATCTGGCCCGCGCCAAGTGGGTGCTGCTGGACGACCTGTCGAGCTTCGGCGAGGCGGACCTGCGCAGCTATCTCACCGAAGCGCACCGCATCGTCGCCGCGAAACTTCCGCGCAAGCTGAGAGCGGGCCTTGGGCTGGCGCCGGGGTCTGATCGACGGTTCTCCGCCGAAGGCTGAAACAAGCTGGACTGTAGAAGACCGGCGGCGCTTTTCTGCGACGCTCGAGGCGACTTCAGGGAACGCGGGCTTGAAAGACGGCCCGCAAAGCGCTGAAAGTTCAACCACGTGGCTTAACCGTAGCGAGGGGGCGTTCATGCTGCATGCCTTGTTGAAGCGCATGATCCGGCGCGGCGACCTCAGCGTTCGCCATCCCAATGGCCGGCTCGAGACCTATGGCGACGGCTCGGGGCCAGCGGTCTCGGTGAAACTGACCGCGAAGGGCGCCCGCCGGATCGCCGCCAACCCCGTGGTGGGTCTGGGCGAAGCCTATATGAACGGCGGGATAGACTTCGAGGCCGGCGACATCTGGGCGCTGCTGGCGCTGGCCGGCCGCAACAAGAACGGGCCGGGCCGCCGCAGCGCCGCGGCCAGGGTGCTGAATCTGGTGCGCCGGCGCCTGGAGCAGTGGAACGACCGCACCACCGCCAGGCGCAACGTCCACCACCACTACGACCTGTCCCATGACCTCTACCGGCGCTTCCTCGACCGGGACATGCAGTACTCCTGCGCCTATTTCGCCCGGCCGGACATGACCCTGGAGGAGGCCCAGTTCGCCAAGAAGGCCCATATCGCCACCAAGCTCAGGCTCGAGCCCGGCATGAAGGTGCTCGACATCGGCTGCGGCTGGGGCGGCATGGCGCTCTATCTCGGCGAGCGCTTCGACGTCGAGGTGCTGGGCGTGACCCTCTCGGAGGAGCAGCTGGCCGTGGCCCAGCGGCGGGCGCAGGACGCCGGGCTGGCCGAGCGGGTGCGCTTCAGCCTGACCGACTTCCGCGACGTGCGCGGGCCATACGACCGGATCGTCTCGGTCGGCATGTTCGAGCACGTGGGCGCGCCGAACTTCCTGGAATACTTCCGCGACATCCGCCGGCTGCTGACCGACGACGGCGTGGCCCTGGTGCATTCGATCGGCCGCCGCTCGCCGCCGGGGATCACCAACCGCTGGATCCGCAAGTACATCTTCCCGGGCGGCTATATCCCGGCGCTGTCGGAGACCCTGGCGGCGGTCGAGGAGACCGGCCTGTGGGCTTCCGACATCGAGATCCTGCGCCTGCACTACGCCGAGACCCTGATGCATTGGCGGCTGCGCTTCCTGGCCGAGCGCGAGGAGATCGCCCGCCTCTATGACGAGCGCTTCTGCCGGATGTGGGAATTCTACCTGGCCTGCAGCGAGTACGGCTTCCGCTACGGCGACAACATGAACTTCCAGCTGCAGCTGGCCAAGAAGGTGGGGGGCCTGCCGGTGACCCGCGACTATATGCTCGACGATGAGCGCTCGGGGGCCGTCGCGGAACGGCCGCAGATCCACGCGGCGGAGTAGGTCACTCGAACACCCCGGATTCCCACCAGTAGCGGTCGCTGAACAGCAGGGCCGGGAACTTGCCGCCGAAGAAGGCCTTGTAGACGCCCCGGCGGAACATCAGGGCGCCGAGCGTCTTCATCCGCTCGTCGTCGATCTGGCCGGCGACGATCATCTCGCGCAGCTGGTGCAGCATGACGGCCTTGAGGTTGTCGCGCCCGCGCTTGGGCCTGGGGAAAGGCAGCCGCCCACCGTGCTGCTCGATCAGCGGCTGGCAGATGAAGAAGAACGAGCACAGCATCGAGAAGCTGGTCTGCATGTGCCAGAAGGCGACCGGCGCGCCGGAGAAGCGGTCGCCCTCGGGGGTGCGCTCGAACGCTAGCCGCGGCGGCGGCCCGGTCAGGCCCTGCTTCGGATAGAGCGGGTTGTGCATCAGGGCGAGGCCGGCGAGGGCCGGGCTGGCGCGGCAGGCCTCCCAGTCGTCGACGATCAGGCCCTTGGCCGTCAGATGACGGATCAGATGCTGGTCGTGCACGATGCTGTCGATGCCGAACTTGGCCTCGCGGAAATCGGCGGTCAGGGCGCCGCCGGTCAGGGCCGACTCCAGGCCCAGGCGATAGGCGTCGAACCAGTCGCGGCCGCCGGCATGGACCAGGAAGCCTGAGCCGCCGAGCGCGAAATCGCCGCCTCGCCAAGCGCCGAACAACCGATGGGGATCCATCCGCCAGACGACGTCGGCATCCACCGACAGCACTGGCTCGCCGCCGAAATACCGCTCCAGGATCAGGTGCCGCAGCAGGGTGACCCGGTGGGTCGGGTTCTCCGGCAGGGCGGCGAAATGCGGGGATTCCGCGGTCAGCGAAGCCAGCGTGGCCGAGCAATCCTCGATCAGGATGTTGGAGGCGCGCCAACGCTCGATCACCTGGGGCGGCACCTTCTCGAAGCCCTCGGCGATGAGGATGTAATAGGGCTCCAAGAGGCCGACATCGGCCAGCGCCTGGAAGGCCTGGTCGAAGGCATAGGCCTCGTTCAGCGCCGCCCAGTCCCGCACGATGAGGACGACCGCGATCTTCATCTCCGACCTCCCT
>DATCFQ010000592.1:0-3112 GCA_036509495.1 Caulobacteraceae bacterium | reverse complement strand
CGGCCAGCATGAACGCAACCGGCTGGACGTGTTCGCCGCCGAGGGCGCCTCAGGCAAGCGGCCGATCTTCGTCTTCGTACACGGGGGGGGCTTCGTCATGGGCGACAAGCACCAGCCTGGCTCGCCCTACCTGGACAACATCGCGCTCTGGGCTGCGCGCCATGACATGGTGGGCGTCAACATCACCTATCGCCTGGCGCCGGAGTTCCAGTTCCCCTCAGGCGCCGAGGACCTGGCCGCGGCGGTGCGCTGGACGCGCGAGCATGCCTCGGAGTTCGGCGGCGATCCGGACCGGATCTTCGTCATGGGAACTTCGGCCGGAGCGGTCCACGTGGCCGACTTCATCGCCCAGCCGCAATTCGCCGCCGACCGCTCAGGCGTGAAGGGCGCGATCCTGCTGTCGGGCATCTACGACGTGACCTGGGGCGGGGCGCCTCCGGCGCCGGCCTACTATGGCGAGGACGCCAGCAAGCACGCCTCGATGTCGTCGCTGTCTGGCCTGGTCGAAAGCGCCATCCCGATCATGTTCGTGGTCACCGAGTTCGACCCCGAGCCGTTCGAGCGCCAGGCGATGCGGGTGCTGGAGACCTTCACCGAGAAGCGCGGGGCCTGGCCGGCCTTCCTGCGGCTGATGGGCCACAACCACCTGACCTCGACCTTTCACCTGAACACCGAGGACGACTATCTCGGCGCGCAGATGCTGACCTTCATGTCGCGGGTCTAGATCGGCGTGGTCCGCGCGTCGTAGGCGAACAGCGGCTGGTAGCGCGTCTTGACGCGGTCCTCGGTCCATTCGCGCTCGACATAGGCGGCGGCCTCGGTCGCCGAGCCCAGGCGGCTGTCGTGATAGCGGCGCATATTGGCCAGCGAGCCTGTCATCGCCCCCGCGGTCCGCTCGAAGCGAGCGCGTTCATAGGCGCCGAATGCGGTGGCGTGATCGGGGCCGTAGGCCTCCAGGCAGCGGGCCAGCACCAGGGCGTCCTCGATGGCCATGGCGGCGCCCTGGGCCAGGAAGGGCAGCATCGGGTGGCAGGCGTCGCCGAGCAGGGTCGCCCGGCCCGAACTCCAGCGGCTCATCGGCTCGCGGCCGAACAGGGCCCATTTGTGCGGCCGGCCGGTGGCGGCGATCAGGGTCTGCACGTCCTGGTTCCAGCCCGCATAGTCGACGAGGCACTCCGCGACCGTCCCCTGCAGCGACCAGGACTCCACCTGCCAGTCGGCGCGCTCGACCACCGAGACATAGTTCACCAGTTCGCCGCGCCGGAGCGGGTAGTGGACCACATGCCCTCCCGGTCCGATCCAGGTGACCGAAAGCGGCTCGCGAAGATGCGGCGGCAGGCGTTCGGCGGGGATCACGCCGCGCCAGGCCACCACGCCGGTGAAGCGCGGCGCGTCCGGTTCGAACAGGCTCCGGCGCACCTGCGAATGCACGCCGTCCGCGCCGATCACGAGATCGGCCCTCGCCGCCCGGCCGTCCTCGAAATCCAGGCCGACGCCGCGGTCGTCCTGGTCAATATTCATGAGGTGGGCGCCAAGGACGATGGCGTCCGGCTGGGCGGCCCGCACGGCGCTCGCCAGCACCTGCTGCAGGTCGTGGCGGTGCAGGGTGACATAGGGTGAGCCGTAGAGGTCGACCGAGACGGTGCCGGCGTCGAAGGCCTTCCATGCCTGGCCGGTGTCCCAGAGGCGGATCACCTTCTCCCGCGGGACCACCGCCTCGGCCATCAGCGCCTGCTCCAGGCCGAGGTCGAACAGCACCTTGGTCGCGTTGGCGCTGAGCTGCAGGCCGGCGCCGACTTCGGCCAGCTCGGCCGCCTGTTCGTAGACCTGGACCTCGAAGCCGCGGCGGATCAGCGCCAGGGCCGCGGTCAGGCCGCCGAGCCCGGCGCCGACGATGGCGATCCGGCCCTGGACGGAGGGGCTCACGGCCGCCGCCGCCGCGGCTGCGGATAAAGCGCCGCGGAGGGCTCGAGGGATCGGGCGAGGGTGTCCATTTGAGCCTTGCCAAGCGTCGGCCTGCCATAGCCGAGCCGGGGCCCGGGCGGTATCGGCTTGTGCTTGCTCCGCCTTTGGGTCCCTGTTACATCCGCCGCTCGCGGCCATCGGCCGTTTGCGCCGGCGGGCGAAGCCTTCCGGCGCTTTGTGTGTTGGACCTAGGAGTGTAGCTCAGCTGGTAGAGCATCGGTCTCCAAAACCGAGGGCCGGGGGTTCGAGCCCCTCCACTCCTGCCAACACCAACTGAGCTTGAGGCGGCTTTTCGAGCCGCCTGGACGTATTGAGGAGTTCAGAGTCCGTCATGGCCAAGGATCAGGCATATCCGCCGGTCGCGCGTTCGCGGTCCCGCACGCCTGCGCCGCGCCAGACCGCGGCGGTCTCCGCCCGGGCGGAGGAGCACGCCCCCAGAAAGCCGTTCAATCCGCTGCAGTTCTTCCGCGAGGTCCGCGTCGAGGCGCGCAAGATCACCTGGCCGACCTGGCGCGAGACCTGGATCACCTCTCTGATGGTGTTCATCATGGTGGTGATCACGGCGATATTCTTCTTCCTGGTGGACCTGGCTCTGAGCCTTGGAGTCACCCAGATCCTGAAACTGGGCGGCTGAGGAACGATGATATGAGCGAAGCGCACGCCATCCCCGCCGGCAATCCGCACCACAAGTGGTACATCGTCCACGCCTACTCGAACTTCGAGAAGAAGGTGGCGGAGTCGATCCGCGAGCAGGCCAAGGCCCAGGGCCTGGAGGACTGCTTTTCCGACATCCTGGTGCCCACCGAGGACGTGGTGGAGATCCGCCGTGGCCGGAAGATCAACTCCGAGCGCAAGTTCTTCCCCGGCTATGTGCTGGTGAAGATGGACATGACCGACCAGGCCTATCACCTGGTCAAGAACACCCCGAAGGTGACCGGCTTCCTGGGCTCAGGCCTGAAGCCGATGCCGGTGTCCGAAAAGGAAGTGGCCCGCATCATCGGCGCCATCGAAGAGGGCGTCGAACACGTCAAGCCGACCATCTCCTTCGAGATCGGCGAGAAGGTGAAGGTCACCGACGGCCCGTTCGCCAGCTTCGACGGCTCGGTGGAAAGCGTCGACGAGGACCGCGCGCGCCTGCGCGTCTCGG
>DATCFQ010000591.1:0-2743 GCA_036509495.1 Caulobacteraceae bacterium | reverse complement strand
ACGGAATTCGCGGACAATGGACCTGCCCGGTTTCGCCTGACCCGATGGCTTTATGCGTTGTGCTGGAGCGGCGACGACCACCCCGACCCCCTGGTCGAGCGCGCCGCATCCTGGCTGGTCGTCAACAAGGTGCTGCTGCCGGGCGTCAGCGTCCTTGAACGTTTTGTGGGCCGCATCCGGGACCGAGCGCAAAAGCGCCTGTGGAAACGCCTTGTTGCCGCTCTCGATGAGAAGCAGCGCGAGCGCATTGCGAAGCTGTTCGACGAAGGCAGCGAAAGCGGCTTCGCTGCGCTGGACGCTCTGAGAACCGTGCCGACCCAGCGGTCCTCTGGCGAGTTCCTGCATCACCTGGACAGGCTCGAAGCCATTCGCGCGTTCGATCTGCGGCCATCGCCGCCCAAGGGCGTTCCGGCCGCGAGCCTGGAGCGGCTGGCACGGGTCGCGCGCGGGGGGAAACCATCCGCGATCGCCGCCCTCCAGGAGCCGCGCCGGACGGCAACCGTGGCGGCGCTGTTCCATACGCTCGAAGCGGCAGCACAGGATGACGCCGCCGAACTGGCGGAGGCGCTGATCACCGATCTCGTCAAGGATGCCGAATCCGCCGACAAAAAGGCCAGGCTGAGAAGCCTGCGCGATCTCGATGATGCCGCCATCCTGCTGCGTGACATGGCCAAGCTGGTCTTTGAAGAGAACGCCCTGCCGCTGGATCAGTGGCGCGACGCCCTGTTCGAGCGGCTTCCCCGCGACGATCTCGTGGCCGCGATGGCCGAGGTCGATGCGATCGCCAGGCCTCGTGACGCCAAGCCTTATGCGGAGCTTCTCGCCCGCTGGCGCAGGGCACGCCGCCTGTTCTTCAACATTGCGACCAGGCTGGAAATGGATGCAGCGCCTGGCGGCAAGGCCGTGCAGGAAGCGATCCGCTACCTCGCGAAAATCGCCGACTGGTCCCATGCGAAGATGCGCGATGCGCCAACAACGGCGGTCCCGAAAGCCTGGCAGCAGCATGTGCTGGACTCGGAAGGTCGCGTGGCCGATCCCAGGGCCTACGTGTTTGCCATCATCGACGCATGGCGGGCGGCCGTGAAGCGCCGCGATATTTTCGCCAGCCCCGGCACCCGGTACGGCGATCCCAGGCGCGGGATGCTGGACGGCGCGACATGGCAGGCGTCCAAGCTGGTCGTCTGCCGGGCGCTCAACCGCTCGCTGGATGCCGAGACCGAGATCGCCGCCTTGTCGCAGTTGGTCGATGGCGCCTACCGCACTGCCGCTGACCGGGCCGCGAGCAACCCCGATCTGCGCTTCGAGACCGTGGACGGCAAGACCCGCATCGTGGTCACGCCGCTCGACCGGCTGGAGGACACGGAAAGCCTGCGCGCCCTGCGGCCAGCCGTTCAGGGGCGCATGCCGAAGGCTGGCATGCCAGACCTGTTCCTGGAAATCATGCAGCGCACCGGCTTTGCCAAGGCCTTCACCCATCTCAGTGAGCGGCAGGCCAGGGTAGAGCATTTCGAAACCAGCCTGTGCGCCGCCCTGGTCGCTGAAGCCTGCAATATCGGCATCGAGGCGGTTAGCCGGCAGGATACTCCGGCGCTCCGGCGGGAGCGCTTGGCCTGGGTCAGCCAGAACTTCATCCGGCCGGAAACCATCGCGGGCGCCAGTGCGCGGATCGTGTCCGCCCATGCCGCGCTGCCGCTCGTCAAAATCTGGGGTGCCGGCGATGTCGCCTCGGCGGACGGCATGCGCTTCACCGCTCCGTCGAGTGCCATCCATGCCGGGCCGAACCCGAAGTATTTCGGCCAGTCCCGCGGCGTGACCTGGTACAACCTGCTGTCCAACCAGTTCAGCGGTCTGAACGGCATCGTCGTTCCCGGCACCCTGCGCGACAGCCTTGTGCTGCTCGCCCTTCTCCTCGAACAGGAGACCGAGCTGGAGCCGGTCGAATTCATGACCGACACCGCCGCGTACTCCGATGCGGTGTTCGGCCTGTTCTGGTTGCTCGGCTACCAGTTCAGCCCGCGACTGGCCGACCTCGGCGACGCCAGGCTCTGGCGGATCGACCGGAAAGCCGATTACGGCCCATTCAACAGCGTCAGCAAAGGCACAATCAATCTTGCGCTGATCCGCGAGAACTGGCCGGATCTCATCCGCCTCGCCGGCTCGCTGAAACTCGGACATCTCAAGGCGGCCGGCATCATGCGAACCCTTCAGGTGAAGGACAAACCGACCACCCTGGCGCGCGCGCTCTCCGAAATCGGCAGGATCGCCAAGACCGTCCACATCCTTCACTACGTCGACGACGCGGCGTTCCGCCGACGCATCCTGACCCAGCTCAACCACACGGAACTACGCCATCGCCTCGGCCGGCGCATTCACCACGGCGAGCGCGGCGAAATCAGGAGTCCGCTCCAGCAGGGACAGGAAGAGCAGCTCGGCGCCCTCGGCCTCGCGCTCAATGCCGTCGTGCATTGGAACGCCATCTACATGCAGGAGGCCATCCGCCAGGTCAGGTCGGACGGCATGGAGGTCAGCAACGACGACATCGCCCACCTCTCCCCGCTGATCTGGCGCCATCTCAACTTCCTTGGGCGGTACGACTTCTCGCTGCCCGACACCGTTATGAACGGCGGTCTCAGGCCGCTCAGGAACCCTACTTCCGCATGGGACTTTTGAGTAGCCTTATGCTACTTATGTGGACGGCCCGGGGGCGACAAGCCCTGCTCACATACTTTGCCGCAACGCCTCA
>DATCFQ010000590.1:0-3359 GCA_036509495.1 Caulobacteraceae bacterium | reverse complement strand
GTCTTCGGCCACCCCTATCAACCGGGTGGCGAGCTATCGCCTCAACGGCATCAGCGCCCTGAGCTTCGCATCGCGCAGCCACAGGCCGCCCCAGGCCATCAGGCCGACATAGACCCCGAACAGGGTGTGGCTGAACAAGGGATCTGGGACCCTGAGATGGCTGGCGATGGCCCCGCCCAACAGGCCGGTCAGCAGCACCGCGCCCAGCGCCGCCGTGCGCGGGATGGCGTAGAGCACCAGGCACCCGAGCTCGATCGCTCCGACGGTATGGTCGAGGGACTGCGGCCAGCCGAGCTGGCCAGTGGCGTCCCTGACCTGCTGCAGGTTCATGAACTTCATCGCCCCGTCCGTGACCAGGAACAGCACGACCAGCCCGGTCAGCGCCCACCCGCCCCAGGTCTGCGCCTTGGATGGAGTCATTGGGCGGCCGCCTGATCCAGGGACCACAGATAGCCGAACGGATCGGTGACCTGAGCGTAGCGATCGCCCCAGAACATCTGCTGCGGGGCCATCACCGAGGTCGCGCCCGCGTCGATGGCGCGCTGGTAGGCGGCGTCGACATCGTCGGTCATCATCAGCAGGCTGAAGCCCTGCGGCGCCAGAGTCGGATAGCCCGACTCCGGGAAGTTGTCGGCCAGCAGCAGCGCCCCGCCGTTGATCGCCAGGTGGCAATGCATCAGCCGCTTGCCGTCCTGGGCCGGGATGCGGGAAAGTTCCACCGCCCCGAAGGCGCGCTTGTAGAACTCGGCGGCGGCCGAGGCGTCGCTGGGGTTCAGATGGGCGATGACCCCGCCCGGCATGGTCGGAGTCTGGGTCTCGGCCATGGCGGCCTCCTCTGCTGGTGACGCCCTTAGGACGAACCAGGTTCGCCCGGCCCGACACCGACGGGAAGAAAAATCGGCGGAATGGGAAGGCTCAGGCCGCCCCGGCCTCGGCGGTCAGGCGGTCGATCTGCAGGCGGATGTGGGCGGCTTCGGCGGCGGTGTTGGCCAGGGCGATGGCGCGGCCCCAGGCCTCGCGCGCCTCGGCGTGGCGGCTGAGCTGCAGCAGCAGCGCGCCCTTCACCCCGAAGAAGTGGAAATAGCCGACGAGCACCTCCTCCAGAGGCTCGATCATGGTCAGGGCCTCGGCCGGCCCCCTCGCCTTGGACACCGCCACGGCGCGGTTGAGGGTCACCACCGGCGAGGGCTGGATCCGCTCCAGCGCGGTGTAGAGCAGCTCGATCTCGGCCCAGTCGGTGTCCTCGGGCCGGGCGGCGCGGCTGTGCAGGGCGGCGATGGCGGCCTGCAGCTGGTAGGCGCCGGGCCGGCGATGGCGCACGGCCTTGTCGATCAGGGCCAGGCCCTCGGCGATCTTGTCCTGGTCCCAGAGCCGGCGGTCCTGGTCGTCCAGCAGGACGATGGCGCCGTCCGCGTCGAGCCTGGCCGCCGCGCGGGCGTGCTGCAGCAGCATCAGGGCCAAGAGCCCCATGATCTCCGGCTCGGCCTGGTAGAGGCGCAGCAGGAGCCGCCCCAGCCGGATCGCCTCCTCGCAGAAGGGCGCGCGCAGGGGCGCGGCCTCGCCGGTGGTCGAATAGCCCTCGTTGAAGATCAGATAGACCATGGCCGCCACCACCCCGAGGCGCTCGGAGCGCTCGATCGGCCCAGGAGCTTCGAAGGGGATTTCGGCCTTGGCGATGCGGGCCTTGGCGCGGGGGATCCGCTGCTCCATCGCCGCTTCCGAGACCAGGAAGGCGCGGGCGATCTGGCGGACGCTGAGCCCCGAAACGATGCGCAGGGCGAGCGCGATCTGCTGGGTCGCCGGCAGCTCCGGATGGCAGCAGACGAACAGCAGCCGCAGGATGTCGTCGCGGTAGTGGGCCCCGTCCAGCCGCTCGGCCATGGGCGCCTCGACGTCGTCGAGATCGGACAGCTTGTCCTCGTCCGGCAGCGCTTCGTGGCGGCCCATTTTGCGGACATGGTCGATAGCGACGTTGCGGCCGACGAAGATCAGCCAGGCCGCCGGATCGCGCGGCGGCCCCTTCTCGGGCCAGGTCTTCAGCGCCCTGAGGCAGGCCTCCTGATAGGCTTCCTCGGCGGTGTCGAGATCGCGGAAATAGCGCAGCAACGCCCCGATCGCCTGCGCCCGCGCCGAAGTCAGCGCCGCATCGATCCAGCCGACGTCGGTCATATTTCCCTCTCCCATAGGGGGAGGGAGGGGCCCATTGCGCAGCAATGGGAGGGTGAGGGGTTACTGCGGGGAGGGCTTATCCCCTCACCTTCCCACGCCTCCGGCGCGGGCCCCTTCCTCTCCCTATGGGAGAGGAGACTCACCCCGCGGCCTCTACCGCCAGTTCGCGGTCGGAGACGTCGGCGCCGGGCAGGAACAGGCGCAGGGGCCGCAGCTCATAGGCGCCGCCGGGGTTGGCCTGGCCGAGCTCGCGGGTCCATTCCAGCGCCTCCTCGAGGTTCTCGAAGTCGACGATGTAGAAGCCGAGCAGCTGTTCCTTGGTCTCGGCGAAGGGGCCGTCGACCACCAGGGCGGGCTCGCGGTCCTTGCGCAGGGTGGTGGCCGCAGTGGTCGGCATCAGCCGCACGGCGGGGCCGAGCTTGCCGGTGGAGGCCAGCTTTTGCTGCACCACCGCCAGCCGGGCCATGACCGCGTCGTCCTCGGCCTTGGACCAGGAGAACACAGCGTTCTCGTCATTGTAGCAGAGGATGGCGTAGAGCATGGGTCAGGTCCTTCCTGGCGCGCGTGGAATTCAGGCCGACTTTCTCACCCCTTGGGCGGGCCCATGTCGATGATCTGGCGGAGCTCGCAGACGCCCTCGCCGGCGACTGAGAGGAAGCGCTTGGCGAGTTCGATCGCCGCTTCGCGCGAATCCGCCTGCATCAGGGCGAAGCCGCCGACCCGCTCAGTCTCGTCGGCCACGCTATAGGCCTCGCCCTCGCGGCTGACCCGGGCGCCGGCCGCCATGGGGGCCAGCGGCTCGGTGCCGATCAGGGCGCCGGCCGCCATCATCTCCTCGACCAGGGCGCCCATGGCCTGCATGTGCTCCTGGGTCGGCGGCCCGGAATTGGTCGCCGCCGGACGATAGATCGCCAGATACCGCATGACGTCGCTCCTCTGTTCAGGCGGCCGCTCGCGGGGCCGTATTCCAAGGACGCTCAGCCTAGGCCTTGGCCGACACAGTCAGAAAAAGATTCGACCGGATGTCGGGATGGCGTGAGGCTCTCCCGTCCTTGGGCCAAGCGGAGGCCATCGGGCCGCGCCCCAACGCAAGGAGATCAGTGATGCGCTTTCTGATGCTGATGATCCCGGCCGTCTACCAGCCGGGCGCCGAGGACAACGCCGTCGTCAGGACCGGCGCGCCCGACCCC
>DATCFQ010000589.1:0-2165 GCA_036509495.1 Caulobacteraceae bacterium | reverse complement strand
TTCCTGGCAATGAGATGCTCGCTATTGCGTCTCGCCGCTCATCTTCATTTCACGTTGCTCAGTCGCTGCCGCCAATAAGCCGGTCGTCTACGGTGATGGGCGATTGCCAAGACGACAACGGCCTCGCCTGTCGCGACAAATACAATAGAGAACGGAAAGCGCTTCATCAGAATCCGGTTGACGCCGCTCTCGCCAAGACGGCCTGGCCACGGCGCGCCATCGAGATGACTCTCGCGGAGCGTGTCAAGCGCCGACTTGAATTCCAAGCGAAACCCGACTCCAAGTCCCACGCGCTGAGCTTCGTACCACGCGGCAGCTTCGAGTACCCGAACCGAGCGCATCAGCCCTTGTGCAGTCGCGCGTCAATTCCGCGCAAAGCCTCGTCGGCATCGATTGTCTGAGCCGTCCCGGCCTGCACGTCTTCGAGCCGTTTTGCTATTTCGGCTTCCCACTCTTGTGCCGCATCGGGGTCCGCGGGCCCATCTAAGCTAGCCAGCAAATCGCGAGCGAGCGCGGCACGTTCAGCCTCCGGCAAGTCAAGTGCGAGGTCCAAGGCGCGCTTCAAAGTGGCTGATGACATGACCGTTACCCAGAAATTGCTATGCTGGATCCGAAAAGCGACTTCCCCACCTACGGGCCATCCTTCGGCCCTGGCGCGGCGTCCCTATCTGACCCGCCTTTCGCGCCGGTACTGTCGCACTATACTGCCAGACAGCGATGACCTCTACGGACTTCAGCAGCCTCCCGCTGGTGAAGGCTTTAGCGCGCCCACAGGGTCAGGCCGGATCAGTAAGCGCATAAAACGCCTGGAATTTATCCCCTCTGTCGCTCTCCGCCAAGTTGCCAGGTACCGCGAGGTGCACCCCTGCGTAATTAGCGATGACGGCAGGGTGTCTTGCCGGCCCAGGGGGCACTTCAGGTTACACTTGGCGGCTTTTGCGGAGCACTGAGCCATGGCCCTCTCTCGACATCCGCAGGATCCCACGGGTCAAGAGCTGCAGCCGACGGGCCGCACCCAGATCGAGGGAACCCGACCGCTCGGCCTCATCTATTTGTCGCTCCTCGCGTTGCTGGTCGGGATCGTGACGGGGTTCGGCGCGGTCGGCTTCCGCGATCTCATCGGGTTCATTCACAACGTCCTGTTCCTCGGCCAGTTCGTCGTGCGCTACAACGCCAATCTGTTCACACCGTCGAGCCCTTGGGGCCCCTTCGTGATTCTGGTCCCGGTAGCGGGTGCTCTCGGCGTGACTTTCTTGGTCAGTCGGTTCGCACCGGAAGCCAAAGGCCACGGCGTTCCCGAGGTGATGGACGCGATCTACTACGGCCGCGGCATCATCCGGCCCATCGTCGCGGTGGTGAAGTCGGTCGCCTCCGCCATCGCCATCGGCAGCGGCGCGGCCGTCGGACGCGAAGGCCCGATCATCCAGATCGGCTCCGCACTCGGCTCGACCCTCGGACAGCTCGTGCGGATGCGCACGGGCGAGCGGATCATCCTGGTCGCATCCGGCGCCGGCGCGGGCATCGCTGCCACGTTCAATACGCCGATCGGGGGCGTGATGTTCGCCATCGAGCTGATGATGCCCGAGGTGAGCGCTCGCACGTTCCTGCCCGTCGCCCTCGCCACGGGCACCGCAACGTTCATCGGTCGCTTCTTCTTCGGACAGCAGCCGGCGTTCACGGTACCACCGCTCCTCCCTCTACATGTCGATGTCGGCTCCGCGCTCACGCTCTGCCTCTACGCGGCGCTCGGAGCGGTCATCGGCGTCGCCGCGGCCGGATTCGTGCGCGGCCTGCACCTGCTCGAGGATCTTTTCGACCGCATCGAGGGCCGCTACACGCGGCACGTCCTCGGCATGCTGCTGGTGGGCCTGCTCATGTACGGGCTGCATGTGGGCTTCGGACACTACTACGTCGAAGGGGTGGGCTACTCGACGGTGGAGGCGATTCTCACATCACAGATCTCGATGGTCGGCCTTCTGATCCTGCTGTTCGTCTGCAAGGGGCTCGCCACCACCATCAGCCTCGGGTCCGGCTCGTCGGGTGGCATCTTCTCCCCGTCCCTGTACCTGGGCGCGACGATCGGCGGCGCCTTCGGCGCCGTCCTCACGATGCTTCACCTGCCCGTACCCATCAACATACCGGCGTTCGCGATGGTCGGCATGGGT
>DATCFQ010000588.1:0-2578 GCA_036509495.1 Caulobacteraceae bacterium | reverse complement strand
CGCCGATGACGGTGAAGAAGGGGGCGGCCGTGCTCCCGCGCGTGACAGCCCCCGGCGCGTCGGCTATTGCCGCCCCCGATGAGCGACCTGTCCACCCAGGATGAAGACGCCGGCTGGGCGGCGGCCAAGACCCTCGCCGAGGCCTTGCCCTACATCCAGATCTACGACCGCAAGGTCGTGGTCATAAAATATGGCGGCCACGCCATGGGCGAGGACGAAGTCGCGCGCCTGTTCGCCGCCGACGTGGTGCTGCTGAAGCTGCTCGGCATCCACCCGGTGGTGGTGCATGGCGGCGGGCCGCAGATCAGCCGGATGCTCAAGCGCTCGGGCGTGGAATCCACCTTCATCGACGGCCTCAGAGTCACCGACGCGGCCACCATGGAGGTGGTCGAGATGGTCCTCTCCGGAGCGGTGAACAAGGAGATCGTCAACTTCATCAACGTCGCCGGCCGCACCGCCGACGTGCGCGGCGTCGGCCTGTCGGGCAAGGACGCGCGGCTGATCACGGTCGAGAAGGCGGTCAAGTCCAAGCGCGATCCCGAGACCAGCCTGGAGATGATCGTCGACCTCGGATTCGTCGGCCAGCCCAAGACCATCGATCCGAAGATCGTCGAGGATCTGATCCACGCCAGCGACGACTACGTCCCGGTGATCGCCCCGATCGGGGTGTCGGACGAGGGCGCGACCTACAACATCAACGCCGACGCGGTGGCCGGGGCCATGGCCGGGGCCCTGCACGCCAAGCGCATGCTGCTGCTCACCGATGTGGCCGGGGTGCTGGGAAAGGACGGCCAGCGCATCGCCCAGATGACCGTCAGCCAGGCCAAGGCCGCGATCGCCGACGGCACCGCCACCGGCGGCATGATCCCCAAGCTGGAGACCGCCATCCACGCGGTGGAGCAGGGGGTGGAGGCGGTGGTCATCCTGGACGGGCGGCGACCGCACGCCATGCTGGTGGAGCTGTTCACCGAGCACGGCTCGGGCACCCTGGTCCGCCAAGATGACGGCTGACCTCGCCCATATCGACACCTGGATCTTCGACCTCGACAACACCCTGTATCCGCCGGGCGCCGAGTTCATCACCCTGATGGAAAATCGGATGACCGAGTTCGTGGCGCGCGAGACCGGCCTGCCGCGGGCCGAGGCCCGGGCGCTGCAGAAGAAGTACCTGAACGAACACGGAACCACCCTGGCGGGCCTGATGGCCAACCACGGCGTGCCGCCCGAGCCGTTCCTGACCGAGGTGCACGACGTCTCCATGGACTCGCTGCAGCCCGACGCGGCGCTCAGGGACGCCTTAGAGCGCCTGCCCGGCCGGCGGCTGGTGTTCACCAACGGCGACGCCCGCCATGCCGACCGGGTGCTGGCGCACCTGGGCCTGGATCACCTGTTCGAGGGCGTCTTCCACATCGCCGCGGCCGACTACATCCCCAAGCCCCGCCCCGAGGCGTTCCAGCGGATGATGGCCCGCCACCGGGTCGATCCGCGCGCCTCCGTCTTCTTCGAGGATTCCGAGCGCAACCTCGAGCCCGCCGCCGCGCTCGGCATGACCACCGTGCTGGTGGGACCGGCCGCGGCGGACTCGACCGCCCCCTTCGTGCATCACCGCACCCATGACCTCGCCGCCTTCCTGAACTCCGCCCGCGTCAAGGAGACCGCCCAGTGACCGAGCTTTCCGCCCTCGCGCAGCAGATCGATTCCACTTGGGAGCGGCGCGCCGAACTCAACGAGACGAGCAGCGGTCCCGATCGCGAGTCGGTCGAAGAGGCGATCGCCTATCTCGACGCCGGCGAGCTCAGGGTGGCCACGCGGACCGAGGCGGGCGAGTGGGTCACCCACCAGTGGCTGAAGAAGGCGGTGCTGCTGTCCTTCCGCCTGCAGGGCAACGAGGTGATGGGCGGCGGCTCGGGCGGTCTCAACCATCCGCCGGGCGTGGGGCCCTGGTGGGACAAGGTCCCCTCCAAGTTCGGCGACTGGACCGCCGCGGAGTTCACCAAGGCGGGCTTTCGCGCCGTGCCGGGGGCCATCGTGCGCCGCGGAGCGCACATCGCCCGGAACGTCGTCTTGATGCCGTCCTTCGTGAACATCGGCGCCCATGTGGGCGCAGCCGCGATGATCGACGCCTGGGCCACGGTCGGCTCCTGCGCCCAGATCGGCAGGAACGTCCACCTCTCGGGCGGGGCGGGCATCGGAGGGGTGCTGGAGCCCCTGCAGGCCGGCCCGACCATCATCGAGGACGACTGCTTCATCGGCGCCCGCTCGGAGGTGGCCGAGGGCGTGGTGGTGGGCCAGGGGGCGGTGCTGTCGATGGGCGTCTATCTCGGCGCCTCGACCAAGATCGTCGACCGGGCCACCGGCGAGGTCTTCCGCGGCCGCGTGCCGCCCTATTCGGTGGTGGTGCCGGGGGCCCTGCCGGACCCGGACGGCGGCCCCAGCCTCTATTGCGCGGTCATCGTCAAACGCGTCGACGCCCAGACGCGGTCGAAGACCTCGATCAACGAGCTGCTCAGAGACTAGGGGCCCTTTTCCTCCCTCGCGCAGCGGGGGAGGGGGACCGCGAAGCGGTGGAGGGGCCGGG
>DATCFQ010000587.1:0-5812 GCA_036509495.1 Caulobacteraceae bacterium | reverse complement strand
AATCGGGCCGCCGCCGGCCGCAGCCGCGCCAGCGGGGGTCGGAGCCGCTGCACCCGCCCGCCCTCCTGGTCGACGAACACCAGCGCCGCCTCGTCCTGAACCGCATCGCGCAGGGCGTCGGTGAGGGCGCGGACCTGATCCATCTCCCCGACATTGCGGCCGAACAGGATGAAGCCCCACGGGCGCACGTCGCGGAAGAGGGCGCGCTCCTCGGCCGTGAGGCTCTGGCCCTGGCAGCCGAGGATGCAGGCCCGGTGGCTCACCTGGCTATTTCACGAAACAGGTGTGGCCCTGGCCCTTCAGCTCGCCGCAGAAGCCCTGGGCCTCGGCCTTGGAGCCGAAGCCGCCGATATAGGCGCGGTAGAGGGTCTGGCCGTCCTTGGCCACCGGCTCGACGCTCTTGGTGCGGCCAGCCATCTCGCCCGGCATCAGCTTGGCGATGTCGTTCCAGCCCTTGTCGGCCAGGGCTGTCGAGGAATAGGCGCCGATCTGCACCAGGCGTCCGCCGCCGGGCGTCGCTGGGGACGCATCCGGCTTCGCCGCGGCCGGAGTCTGCACGGGTTCCGCCTTGGGCGCGCGGGCGGCGGCCTCGGGTGAGACGGCCGGCGCGGCGCCCTGGGCGGCTGGAGCCGACGGGGCCGCCGGGCCCTTCAGCGCGGGCGCAGGCGTGCGGGCGGCTCGAGCGGTCAGGGGTTGCGGCTCCTCGGGCGGCGGGATGAAGCGCGGCGCGGAGGATGCGGCCGGAGACTGCTCGGCCTTGTAGATGGAAAGGCCGGCGGCCTCGTCGGTGGGCTGGGACGAGGCGGGGGCGGCCTGCTTGATATCGCCCAAGGTCTGGCCGACCACCGGCGGCTCGCCGGAGTGGCGCACGCCCGAGCGGTAATAGATGAAGATGCCGCCCAGCAGCACCAGCAGGATCAGGGCGCTGATGATCAGGGTGGTCGGCGGCCGGCCGGCGCCGGGGCCGCGGCCGCCCTGGCTGCGGGGATCGAAGGCGAGCGGAGCCTCGCCCGAGGGCGTGTAGGCGCCGCGATCGCGATCGTAATCGGTCATGGAAGGACTCCGAGGCGGGGCGCTCGAATCAGGTGCGGCCGCGCGTTGAGATTAGCGGAGGGGACGTCGTCGCCGAAACGGCCGACGTCAGTTCCAGATATCGAGATTGAACAGCTTGCGGTGCTCCTCGATGGCGTAGCGGTCGGTCATGCCGGCGATGTAGTCGCATACGACCCGCGCCCGGCCGGCGTCCCCATCCTGGGCGGCTTTCTGCTCGGCCCGCATGAGCCATTCGTCCGGCAGCACGTCGGGCTCGCTCAAGAACAGCCCGAAAAGTTCGGCCAGAATGCGACGCGCCTGGCTGCGCGTCCGATTGACGCGGAAGTGCCGGTACATCCGCGCGTGCAGGAACCGGCGCAGCTCCACCAAGTCGCGGGCCATGCCGTCCGAGAAGGCGACCAGCGGCTGGCTGGTGGCGCGCACCTGCTCGGCGCTGCCCAGTCCCAGGTCGCCCGCCCGGCGGCGGGTCTCGCCCATGACGTCGTCGATCATGGCTCCGATCATCCGGCGCACGGCCTCCAGCCGCAGCAGCCGGTCGTCGATCGCGGGATAGTCGCGCCTCGCGCCGGCAAGGTGCGGCCCGATCAGCGGCACGTCCTCGATGTCGGCCAGGGTGAACAGGCCGGCCTGCAGGCCGTCGTCGACGTCGTGGTTGTTGTAGGCGATGTCGTCGGCCAGGGCGGCGACCTGGGCCTCGGCCGAGGGCCACGAGCCGAATTCGAGGTCGAAGTCGGCGGCGTAGTCGGCGACGGCGCGGAAGGCGGGCTCGGCCAGGCGGTGGGCCACCGGGCCGTTGTGCTTGACCACCCCCTCCAGCGTCTCCCAGGTCAGGTTCAGCCCCTCGAACAGGGGGTAGCGCCGCTCCAGCCGGGTGACGATACGGAAGGTCTGGACGTTGTGATCGAAGCCGCCGAAGGGCGCCATCATCTCGCTGAGAACGTCTTCGCCGGCATGGGCGAAGGGCGGATGGCCGAGGTCGTGAGCCAGGGCCACGGTCTCGGCGAGGTCGTCGTCCAGGCCCAGCGCCTTGGCGATCGAGCGGGCGATCTGGGCGACCTCCAGCGAATGGGTCAGGCGGGTGCGGAAGTGATCGCCCTCGTGGGCGACGAAGACCTGGGTCTTCTCCTTCAGGCGGCGAAAGGCCGACGCGTGGATGATCCGGTCGCGGTCGCGGGCGAACGGGGTGCGGGTGCGGCTGGGCGACTCGGCGTGCTTGCGTCCGCGCGAGCGGGTCGGATCCTCCGCATAGGCGGCGCGGGCGATCGGAGCGTCGGGCGGATTGGCCAAGCGGCCTGCCTCTTTCGCTGGAGTGAAGGGGACCGCATATAGGTGTACCGTGTCCCAAGCTGCGCTGCCATGACCGATCCTTTGATCACCCTTTCAGAATCCGCCGCCCGGCGGATCAAGCACCTGGCCCAGGACGAGGGCCGGCCGCTGATGCTGCGCGTGGCGGTCTCGGCGGGCGGCTGCTCGGGATTCCAGTACGAGTTCGAACTGGTCGACGACCCCGAGTCCGAGGATCTGGTGCTCGAGCGCGATGGCGCGCGCGCGGTGGTCGATCAGGTCTCGATGGTGCTGCTCAAGGGCTCGGAGATCGACTTCGTCGACGAGCTGGTCGGGGCGCAGTTCCGCGTGATCAATCCCAACGCCAAGTCGAGCTGCGGCTGCGGGGTCAGCTTCTCCGTCTGATCCCCCGCCGCAAGGGCGCGATCGATCAGCCGGCCGGGAGATCGGCCGAGCCGACGCCGAGCTGATAGTAGGCGTCCTGCACGGACGGCGCGCCCACCTCGTTCACCGCGTGGGCCACCGCGCGGCGCACGCAATGCTGGAAGTCGCCGGTATCGCGCAGATCGCCCCGCATGTCGGCGACCGGCGAGCAGACCTGGGTCGCGGCCGCACGGATCCGGGTCAGGAGGGTGTAGCCGCCCTCGGGCGAGTTCAGATCCAGGTCGTCGAAATAGACCGGGGCGCTCTTGATCTCCCGGTTTCCGTAGGTTCTCGGCGCGGTGACGATGACATCCTCGGACGACGGTGCGCCGGGGCTGTAGCTGTCGCCCTGGTACGAGCCGCCACCCTGATAGGCGCTGTCGTCGCCCTGGTAGGTCTGGGCGTGGGCCGCGCCGACGGCGGCGAGGCTCGCGGCGGCCGCGAGAATGGAAAGGGTTTTGACGATCATGGCTCTGGGTCCTCCAAAGGGCCGCGCGGCGCGCCATTCAGGCGGACCGGCGAGGCGTGCCGGATCGGGAGGACAGCGAGGGCGCTAGGCGATGCTCGCCGCCCCACACCGCTGTTCAAAATGAGACAGCCGGCGATTGGTTGCCTCGGGGCCCTCTGCTGGGCTGTTTCAGCCCGGCAGGAAGCTGACCATCGCGGCCGCGGCCAGCACCCAGACCACGGGGGCGGACATGGAGAGCCAGGCCAGGGTCCGCAGCCTGCGGGCATAGGCGACCCAGGCCCCGTAGGGCGCGGCGATGCACACTGCCCAGAAGCTGACGATCAGCAGGAAGGCGATCCAGGCGGCGGGATTCAGCAGGTTCTGGTGCGGGTCGAACACCATGGGCGACAGGATCGCCGCCACCCCGCCCACCGGCGCAGCCACCAGCGAGATCGCCGAGGCGATCCCGAGCCAGATCGGTTCCCAATGCCTGAACATATGATCCTCACCCGCCGATGACGCGTGGCCTTGCGCCGCCAGGGAGCCTGGCCACTATGGGGGCGTCGCAAAAATCGGGCCGTCAATGCGAATCGCGAGCTGGAACGTAAATTCAATCAACGCGCGACTCGAAACGGTCACGTCCTGGTTCAAGGAGGCCGCGCCCGACGTGGCGTGCCTGCAGGAGATCAAATGCGTCGACGAGGCCTTCCCGCGGGAGGCCTTCGAGAGCCTGGGCTACAACGTCGAGGTCCACGGCCAGAAGAGCTACAACGGCGTCGCCCTGCTCTCCAAGACGCCGCTCGAGGACGTGCGGCGCGGCCTTCCGGGCGACGACGGCGACGACCACGCCCGCTATCTCGAAGCCGTCGTCTCAGGGCCCCAGCCGGTGCGCGTGGCCTGCCTCTACCTGCCCAACGGCAATCCGGTCGGCACGGAGAAGTTCGCCTACAAGCTGGCCTGGCTGGAACGTCTTCGCCGGCATGCGGCGGCCCTGCTCGAGTTCGAGGAGCCCCTGGCCCTGCTCGGCGACTACAATGTCATCCCCGAGCCGCAGGATTGCGACGACCCGGCCTCATGGGCGGGCGACGCCCTGTTTCAGCCCGAGAGCCGCGCCGCCTTCCGGACCTTGAAATGGATGGGCCTGACCGACGCCTATCTGCAGGCCGACGGCAGGCCCAACATCTACACCTTCTGGGATTACCAGGCCGGGGCTTGGCGGCGCGACCACGGCATCCGCATCGATCATGCCCTCCTGTCCCCCCAGGCGGCGGACCGCCTGCGGGGGTTCGAGATCCACAAGGACGTTCGCGGCTGGGACAAGCCCTCCGATCACGTGCCGATCGTGGCGGCGCTGGAACTCTAGGCGGCCTTTCGGCCCTCGCTCATCAGCGCCATCAGCTTCTGCAGGCGCTCCGCCGGATCGGGGGTTTCCAGGAGTTCCTGCGCCTGGTCGAGCCGCGTCGCCACGTGTGGTGCGATCAGGTCCGCGAATTGCCCAGGATAGGCGGTCATATAGGTCATGCGAGCCATGGCGATCGGGGGCGAAACAGGATCGAAGTTGGCGAGGCCTCCGAAGCGTTCGAGCGCCTCCTGGGCCAGCGCTGGGCCGGATTTGTCCAGCACAGGCGTCTCGATGGGCTCGATATCGGCCTCCAGGAGTTCGCCATCATGCAGCCGCACCAGCCGCGCCCGTCGCTCGGCCTGAACCATCACCTTCATGCTTCCGTCCGGCAGACGATGGGTCTGCAGGATCTGGGCGATGACGCCGACCTCGAACAAGCCGTCCGCAGCCGGATCGTCATCGGCGCCGCGCCTCTGAGTGACGATGAACAGGCGTCGATCCCCAGTCATCGCCCGCTCGATCGCGCGCAGGGTCTTCGGCCTTCCGGCGAAAAGCGGGATGACCATCTCGGGCAAGACAACCAAGTCACGCATGGGGATCACCGGCAGTAGGGTCCCTGCGGCCGGGGCGGGTGTGGCCGCCGGCGACGCCGCCGGCTGGCTTTCGCCGGCCTCGATGGCGGCCGCCAGGGTCTGCCAGTTCTTGCAGCCCAGAAGGCGGGCGACCAGCTCCAGACTGTCGGAATGGCCGATCGGGAAGGAACGCTGGGCCAGATCCTCTTTCAGGGTCCTGGCCATGGCTTTGGCGTTGCGGAAGTCGCGCATGATTTGTGCCTCTGCTGAAGCGAACGCGCTGTGTCAGGGCTTGCGTTGCTGACCCGTTCGCTCTCGCAAAGGGGTTCAGGATCGAAGCGATACGTTCGCCATACCCTCATCGGGCGCAAGCGGCTGGCCGTAACTGCCGAGGCAAAGGCTGCGCCGGCCGCAAGCGGCTGTCAATCGGGCGGAATCGCCGGCGGAAGATGGCGAGCACGGGCCGCGGAAATCCGCTAAGCTCCCGTCACCATGGGGGTGGTGTTCAAAGATATCCTGGTCTTCCTGCTGCTGGCGGGAGCGGTGACCTTAGCGGCGAGCGCGGCGGCCTGGTGGTGGGCCGAGCCGCGGCGGCTGCGCCGCGCGCTGTGGCGTGTCCTCGGCGAGCGGCCGGGCGCGGTGCTGGTCGGATTCGGCAGTGCGGCGGCGCTGGGCGCGGATGGCAAGAGA
>DATCFQ010000586.1:0-11029 GCA_036509495.1 Caulobacteraceae bacterium | reverse complement strand
CGGAGGCCTTGCCGTCGATCAGCACCGGCCCGACGCGGAAGGGGCCGTCGGCGTGCCAACTGGTCTTCAGCGCCAGGACGCCGCCCTTGCCGACCACGCCCTTGGCCTGGATCGCCGCCGCGGCGCCGTCGACAGCCGCCTCGCCGATCTCCACCGACCCCGCGCTCAGCGCCGCCTTGACCCGCAGCCGCGGCTTGTCGCCCAGCAGCCGGTCGAGTTCGCCAAGGCCGGTGCGGAACTTGTCGCCATGGCCGTCGGCGGTGACCAGCCAGGGTTTGGCGGCCGAGGCCTGGTTGGCCGACCAGCGCAGGGCGAGCCCGCCCGCCGTCCCCGGCCGCGCCCGCTCCAGCCCCGACACCGTGGCCGTGCCGGTGAAGTTCAGGCCTCCGAACAGGCCGCGCGAGCCCGAGGCCGTTACCACCAGGCCCTGGCCCTTCAGGTCCGCCTTGCGGATCAACAGCCGCCCGTCCGCCAGCCGCACCAGGTCGAAGGACAGACGCGGCGCGGCCCCGCCGAGGCTGGCGGCGAGGCCGGGGCCCGAACCGCCGGCGCCGGTGAGGGCGGCCTGGGCGGTCAGCTGCTTGGCCTTGCCGGCGAGGACCAGCGGTCCGCTGACCCGGGCCAGGCGGTAGCCGTCGATGCCGGCGCGGTCGACCTCAGCGGTCCCGAGGAATTTCCAGGCGGCCGGATCGCCGACCAGCAGGCCCTGGGCGGCGCCCGCGCCGAGGCTCGGGGTGCGGACCATCCGCGAGAGATCGGCGACACGGACCGCCAGCCTCAGCCCAGACTTGGAGCTGATGGCGGCAGGATCGGCCGGCCCCTCGGCCGCCAGGGAGAGGTTTGGGGCCCGTATCCGCAGGGCCACGCCATAGAGCCCGTTCGGCGCGCGGCGTGCGGCGACCGCGGCGATGGCGTCCGGCCCCACCATGCGCAGGTAGCCGCGGGTCAGGCTGGAGGCGGCCAGCGAGATACGGCCGGCGATGACTCCGCCCTGCGGGGTCCAGCCGCCGTGGGCCCAGAGCGGCCGCTTGTCGCCGCTCGAGAGGTCCAGATCCAGCCGGCCGCTCTGGCCCGTGGGCGCGCCGGTGGCGTCGAGCTCGACGTGGAAAGGCTGGTCGGCGGGAAGGCCGAGCGCGCCGGCGATGGCGCCCCCCTTGGCCTCCATCCCCCGCGCCACGACCAGCAGCGGCCGTCCCGGGGCCACGTCGAAGCGCAGGTCCAGGAAGTCCCCGGGGTGGGTGAGGCTGGCGGCGCGGACCTCGCCGGCCTCGCCCTTGCCGCCGCGCGCCAGTTTCAGCTTGCCCGTGACGGTGTAGAGCCCCGGCCGGGTCGAGAAGGCCGGCAGCGTCTTCAGGGGAAAGCGGATGTCCTTGAGGTCGAAGGCGAGGGGCAGGCCGCGCGAGGGCGGCCCCTCGGGCGCCAGGCTCGGCCGGCGGATCACCGTCACCGCCTGGGCGCGGAGCCAGGTCACCTGCAGGCGCCGGCGCACCAGGGCGGCATAGTCCCAGCGGATCACCACCCCGTCGGCCTCCAGCCAGACGCCGCGCTCGTCCGAGACGGTCAGGCGCTGCACGGTGAAGTCGCGCCAGATGTCGCCGCCCAGCCCCTCGATCTTCAGCTTGCCCCCCCGGCCCAGGGTCAGGCCGCTGACGCGCGCCTGGATCAACAGCCGCGCGCTGGGGGTCAGGACGCCGTAGCGCAGCCCGATCGCCGCCAGGGCCAGCATCACCAGGGCGGCCAGCACGAAAGCCGCGGCCCAGCCGGCGGCCGTGCGCGGCCGCATCCGGTGCAGACCGCGGCGTGGCTTTGGCGTGGGCGGGGGCGTCTCGCTCAAAAGCTCTGTCCGATGCTGACATAGACCTGGAAGGCCCCATCGCCCTGGCGCGGGTTCAGCGGGAAGCCGACGTCGACGCGCAGAGGCGCAAAGCCCAGGTTGTAGCGGACCCCCACGCCGGCCCCGACGCTCAGGCTGTGGAAGTCGGGATACTGCTGGGTCCCCACCGATCCTGCGTCGACGAACACCACCGCGCCGAGGGGGCCGTGGATGGTCTGGCGCAGCTCGGCGGAGGCCTCGACCAGCGACAGGCCGCCGATCGGGGGGTTGTCGGGAAAGCGCGGGCCCACCGCCTGGTAGGCGTAGCCGCGCACCGAGCCGCCGCCGCCGGCGAAGAAGCGTCGTCCCGCCGGGATGTCGAAGGTCGAGCCGCCGCTGACGATCGAGCCCAGATGCAGCCGGCCGGCCAGGACCGTCGAGCCGCCGAACGGCAGATAGGCGCTGACCTGGGCGTCGATCTTGGCATAGGCCAGGGTCGCGTCGCCCGTCCCCACGGTCGGCTGGATGCTGCCGTCGAACTTCCAGCCGCGGGTGGGGTCCAGGGGGTCGTTGGAATGGTCGAGCGTCAGGCGGCCGAGCAGGGTCAGCAGCGCCAGCTTCTGCTGGGCGGCGACCGCCTGGCCGCCTGAGAGAATCTCCTCGTCGTCGTCGATATAGTCGGCCGAGATGCCGATGGTGCGGAACGAAGTGGCGGTGAACCGGCGCAGCAGGTCGGCGTGCACGCCGAAATCGCGCTCGGTGTAGGCGGTGGTGTCGTCGCGATAGGCGGTGGCCCCGAGCTGCAGGGTGTAGAGCGGCCAGGGCCACTCCGGGAAGGAGATCTGGCCGTCGATCCGCTTCAGTATGGCGCCGTACTGGCCGTTGAAGGTGACGGTGTCGGCCCGTCCCAGCAGGTTGAAGATCGAATAGACCGCATCGGCGGCGAAACCCTCGCGGGTGGCGTAGCTGCCGCCGAGCGCCAGGCTGCTGCGCGGCCGGTCGGTCAGGCTCACGATGATCGGCCTGAGGCCATCGGCGTTGGCTGCCGGCGACAGGGCCACGTCGACCGCATTATAGACCCCGGCATCGAGCAGCCTTCGCTGCAGCTCGGCGACCACCTCGGGGGTGTAGACTTGACCCGAGCGCCAAGGGGCGAGGCTGGCCACCCAGCGCGGGTTGGTCCGGCCGGCGCTCTTCACCTGCAACCCGTCCAGATGGACCTTGGCCTTGGCGTCGATCCTGTAGGTTGGCCGCACGGTATGGTCGGTGTGGTCGACCACCACTTCGCGGGTATCGGCCTTGGCGTCGGCGTAGCCGTCCTTGCGCAGGGCCGCGATCAGCCGGCCTTCGGCGGCGATGACGTCGGCGGCGCGCCCGGGCTCGCTCGGCTTCAGGCCGAGCGCATTCCGGGCGTGGGTCTGGGCTACTGGATCGGGCGCGGGGCCGGTCCAGACCACCTGGGGACTGGAGATGATGGAGCGGGGTCCGGGCTCGATGCGCAGCAGCGGCCGCGGCTTGTCGCCCTCGGTGACGTCGGGGGTCACCGTATAATCGTAATAGCCCTCCGAGCGGAGCACGACGACGGCGTCGTCGGCGGCGTCCTGCGCGCGCTGGCGCGCCTCGAAGCGGCTGTGCGGCGCGCGCTTGCTGGTCCCGATGTAGCTCTCGATGGCCTGGCGCAGGGACTTGTCCTGCACGCCCTGGATGTCGACGCGCGGTTCGTCGGCCAGGGCCCGCCCAGCAAGTCCTGCGGCTACAGCGAGCACGGCCGCAGCCGTCCCCAGGCGAAGTCGTCCCACGCAGTCGTTCCCTGCTTCGCCCCCTCCGGTTTGTTAGCGAGCATCGCCAGGGCTGTCACGGCGCTTGACCTCGATGGCAAGTCGCCGTCACTGCGACGCCTTCGCCGTTCACGCGTTCTGAGAGGACGGCGTCCCCGATCCAGAGTGGTTGACCAGCATGAGCAAACCAATGCGCCAACAGGTCGACGTGTTCGTGATCCTGGGCGCGACGGGCGACCTCGCCCGCCACATGCTGTTCCCGTCGCTGTATTTCCTCGACGCCGAAGGGCTCTTGCCCAAGGGCCTCAAGATCGTCGGCGCGGCGCGCACGGCGATGAGCCGCCCGGCCTTCCTGAAGGCGGTGCATGAGCAGGTCGTCGAGCGGGCCAAGCCGGCCGAGGTGCAGGAAGACGCCTGGAAGCGCTTCTCCGAGCGCGTCCACTATTGCCAGGCGGACGTGACCCAGCCGGAAGGCTGCAAGACGCTGAAGCACGAGATCGGCGACGCGGCCCTGCCGGCCTTCTACCTGGCCCTGTCGCCCAGCCTGTTCGAGCCGGTCTGCGAGGCCCTGAAGGCCTCCGGCGCGGCGGTTCCCACCGCCCGTGTGGTGCTGGAAAAGCCGGTCGGCCACGACCTGGAAAGCTCGCGCCAGGTCAACGCCGCGGTGGCCAAGGCCTTCAGCGAGGACCGGGTCTTCCGCATCGACCACTACCTCGGCAAGGAGACGGTGCAGAACCTGATCGCGCTGCGGTTCGCCAACACCCTGTTCGAGCCCCTGTGGAACAATCTCGCCATCGACCACGTGCAGATCACCGTGGCCGAGACCGCCGGGGTCGGCGACCGTTGGCCCTATTACGACGACTACGGCGCGCTGCGGGACATGCTGCAGAACCACATGCTGCAGCTGCTCTGCCTGGTGGCCATGGAGCCGCCGGCGGACCTGGATCCGGACTCCGTGCGCAACGAGAAGGTCAAGGTGCTGAAGTCGCTGCGGCCCTACACCCGCGCCATGGCGGTCAGCTCCAGCGTTCGCGGCCAGTACACCTCAGGCGTGGTCGAGGGCGAGACCGCGCCGTCCTACGAGAGCGAGCGTGGCCAGCCGAGCGCCACCGAGACCTTCGTGGCCCTGCGCGCCGACATCGACAACTGGCGCTGGGCGGGGGTCCCGTTCTTCCTGCGCACCGGCAAGCGGCTGCCTGAGCGGCGCACCCAGATCGTCATCCAGTTCAAGGGCGTGCCGCACTCGATCTTCGACGGCGCCGGGCGCGAGGACCTGATCGCCAACCGCCTGGTCATCGACCTGCAGCCGGACGAGGACATCGAGCTGCTGCTGATGAACAAGGCGCCGGGCCTTTCCGATACCGGCATGCGGCTGCAGTCGCTGCCGCTGTCGCTCAGCCTGGCGCGCAGCTACGCCGGCAAGGACGCCCGGCGGCGGATCGCCTACGAGCCCCTGCTGCTGGAGGTCATCAACGGGGTGACCACCCTGTTCGTCCGGCGCGACGAGGTCGAACAGGCCTGGGAATGGGTCGATGGCGTGGCCGATGCCTGGACCGAAGCGGACATGACGCCCAAGCCCTATTCGGCGGGAACCTGGGGCCCAGCCGGTGCATTCGCCCTCATCGAGCGCTTCGGCCGGGTCTGGTATGAGTGACACGCACGCCCCCAGGATCGAGGTCTTCCCGAGCACCGGAGCCCTGGCCCTGGCGACTGCGGCAGTGGTCGCCGAAGCGCTGAACCGGCGCCTGATCCGGGGGCCCGGGCGGGCCCGCTTGCTGGCCACCGGCGGCTCGACCCCCGTCGCCTGCTACGAGGCGCTCAGCGACTGGCCGCTCGACTGGAGCCGCGTCGACGTCGCCCTCACCGACGATCGCTTCGTGCCGCCGGGCTCGCCTGACAGCAACGAGGGCCTGGTTCGCCAACATCTGCTGAAGGGGCCGGCCGCCGCCGCCAGCTTCATCCCCCTGTGGTCCGACGCAGCCTCGCCGGAAGAGGCCGCGGTGCGGGCGGAACCCGCGATCAGAGCCCTTCTGCCCATGGACGCGGTGGTGCTGGGCGTCGGCGAGGACGGCCATGTCGCCTCGCTGTTCCCTGAGACTCCCGAGCTGGCCGAGGGGCTGGACCCGCGGTCGGAACGCCTGGTCATCGGCGTCCCCAAGGCTGGCCTGCCGCCGCAGGTTCCGCGGATCAGCCTGACCCTGCCGGCCCTGCTGAACGCCGGCCTGATCGTGGTGTTGATCGTCGGGGCGGCCAAGAAGCAGGCGGTGGAGGCGGCCTTGGCCGGGGCGAAGCTTCCGGTGCGGGCCGTCCTGGCGCAGAGTCGTGCGCCCGTCCGGATCCTCTGGGCTCAGTAGCGTCAAACCGAAAGGACGGCATGCATCCGGTCATCGCCGAGACCACCGCCGCAATCGCGCTGCGCAGTCGCCAGAGCCGCGCCGACTATCTGGAGCGCATGGATGCCGCGCGTCGGGCGGGACCGGGGCGTGGCAAGCTGTCCTGCGCCAACTGGGCCCACTCGTTCGCCTCCCTGCCGGGCGAGGGCAAGCAGCGGCTGATGGACCCGACCGCACCCAACATCGCCATCGTCTCGGCCTATAACGATATGCTCTCGGCCCACCAGCCGCTGGGCCGCTTCCCCGAGATCATCAAGCGCGGCGCCTGGGAGATCGGGGCAAATGCCCAGTTCGCCGGCGGCGTGCCAGCCATGTGCGACGGCGTCACCCAGGGGCGGCCCGGCATGGAGCTGTCGCTGTTCTCGCGCGACGTGATCGCCATGGCCACCGCCGTGGCCCTCAGCCACGACGCCTTCGACGGCGCCCTGTGCCTGGGCGTCTGCGACAAGATCGTTCCGGGACTGGTGATCGGCTCGCTCGCCTTCGGCCACCTGCCGGTGATCTTCGTGCCCGGCGGCCCGATGAGCTCGGGCATCTCCAATGCCGAGAAGGCCCACACCCGCCTGCTGTTCGCCGAGGGCAAGGCCACCCGCGAGCAGCTGCTGGAATCGGAGATCAAGTCCTACCACGGCCCCGGCACCTGCACCTTCTACGGCACCGCCAACTCCAACCAGATGATGATGGAGATGATGGGCCTGCACCTGCCGGGCTCGGCCTTCATCCATCCGGACACGCCGCTGCGCGACGCCCTGGTCGCCGCCGCGCCGCAACGGGCGGTCGAGATCGGCTCGGGCGGCAACGCCTATGCGCCCATGGCCCAGGTGGTGGACGAGAAGAGCATCGTGAACGCCATGGTCGGCCTGATGGCCACCGGCGGCTCGACCAACCACACCCTGCACCTGGTCGCCATGGCCAGGGCCGCTGGGGTGGCGATCACCTGGGAAGATTTCGAGGCGGTCTCCAAGGTCACGCCGCTGATCGCGCGGGTCTATCCGAACGGCAACGAGGACGTGAACGCCTTCCACGCCGCCGGCGGCATGGCCTATGTCATCCGCCAGTTGCTGGACGCCGGCCTCGCCCACGACGACGTGCTGACCGTGGCCGGCCAGGGCCTGCGCCGCTATCAGAGCGAACCTTTCCTGGGCGACGGCAAGCTGGTCTGGCGCGAGGCTGGCGAGCGGTCGCTGGACCCCGAGATCCTGCGGCCGGTGGACGATCCGTTCCAGGCCGAGGGCGGCATCCGGCTCTTGACCGGCGGGCTCGGCCGGGCGGTGATGAAGACTTCGGCGATCAAGCCCGAACACATGGTGGTCGAGGCGCCGGCCGTGGTGTTCGAGGAGCAGGACGAGCTGATCGCGGCCTTCAAGCGCGGCGAACTCGATCGCGATTTCGTGGCGGTGGTGCGCTTCCAGGGTCCCAGGGCCAATGGCATGCCCGAGCTGCACAATCTGACGCCGACCCTGGCGGTGCTGCAGGCGCGCGGCCACAAGGTCGCCCTGGTCACCGACGGGCGGATGTCGGGCGCCTCGGGCAAGGTCCCGGCGGCCATCCATCTGACTCCCGAGGCCATGGACGGCGGCCCGATCGCCAGGGTGCGTGACGGCGACGTCATCAGCATCGATCCCTACCACGGCGCGCTGCAGATCCGGGTCGAGCCGGCCGAGCTGATGGCCCGCCTGCCCACCCCCCCGCCGGCGGCGGGGGTCGGCTATGGCCGCGAGATGTTCGGCTGGATGCGTTCGAGCGTCGGCGCGGCCGACCAGGGCGCCTCGGTGCTGTTCGGTTAGGCGGGCTGTGTCGAAATGGATGCCGAGCTCATATTATTCCTACCGTCATCGGCGGGCCTGTCCCGCCGATCCATGAACACCACCGTTCTCCAACGCGTATGGTTTCGCGGGACGAGCCCGCGAATGACGGTGAAAGAAGCGCCCCGGAACGAGCGGGATTCCTGATGCTGGGACTGGTCGGCGACATCGGCGGCACCAACGCCCGCTTCGCATTGGTGGAGGAGACGGGCGGCAGGCCCGTCGTGTCCGATCCCAAGGGCTACGCCAACAAGGACTACGGCTCGCCCGAAGACGCCATTGCAGCCTATCTCAAAGACACCGGCGCGGGGCAGCCGGCCAAGGCGGTGCTGGCCGTGGCCGGGCCCGTCACCCACGGCGCCGTGCACTTCACCAACCTCGACTGGGAGGTGTCGGAGACGCGGCTGACCAGCGTCGGCGGCTTCACGGCGGCGCGGCTGCTCAACGACTTCGCCGCCCAGGCCCTGGGCGCGGTGCGGGTGACGGCCGACAAGCTGCAGGTGCTGGGCCCCGAGATCCCGCGGCCGGAGGAGGGGGCGTCGGTGATCCTAGGCCCCGGCACCGGATTCGGCGTCGCGGGGCTGGTGCGCCAGGGCGGGTCCGAGACGGTGCTGGCGACGGAGGGCGGCCACGTCGGCTTCGCGCCGACCGACGAGGTCGAGATCGAGATCTGGCTGCGTTTCGCGCGGGGACGCGAGCGGGTGTCGATCGAGCGGGTGCTGTCGGGCTCGGGCCTCTTTGAACTCTACCAGGCGCTGGCCGATATCGAGGGCGCGCCGGCGGCCCTGGCCGACCAGCGGGCGGTGCAGGCAGCTGCCGAGAGCGGCGATCCCCTCGCCAGCCGCGCGGTCGACCGGTTCTGCCGTATCCTGGGTTCCACGGCCGGCGACTTCGCCCTGGGCTATGGCGCGCGCGCCGGCATCTATGTCACCGGCGGGGTGGCCGAGAAGCTGGCCGACCAGCTCGCCAAGGGCGGCTTTCGCGAGCGGTTCGAGGCCAAGGGCCGCTTCGAAGCCTATATGCGCGCGATCCCCACCTGGCTGGTGCTCGACCCCTATGCGGCCCTGATCGGGGCCGCCAGCCAGCTATCCTCGTTGGAGCCGGCATGACCCTGGAACAGATGCTGACCCTGGCCCCGGTGGCGCCGGTGCTGACCATCGAGGACGAGGCTCACGCGGTCCCTCTCGGCCGGGCTCTGGTCGCCGGCGGCGTCCCCATGCTGGAGGTGACCCTGCGCACCCCCGCGGCCCTGGGCGCCATCCGGCGCATCGCCGCCGAGGTCGAAGGCGCTGTGGTCGGGGCCGGCACCGTGCTGAACGCCAAAGATCACCAGCGCGCCATCGAGGCGGGCGCCCGCTTCGCGGTCAGTCCGGGACTGCCGGAGGGCGCGCAGCCTGGCAGTCCGGCGCCGCTGCTGCCGGGGGTAGCGACCGCCACCGAGCTGATGGCCGCCATCGCGGCGGGGTTTCAATTCTTCAAGTTCTTCCCGGCCGTGCCGGCGGGCGGCCTGGCCATGCTGGGGGCCTTCGCGCCGGTGTTCCCTCAGGCCCGCTTCTGCCCGACCGGCGGGATCACCGCCGAGAACGCGCCAGCGTTCCTAGGATTGCCCAATGTGGTCTGTGTGGGGGGCTCGTGGGTTGCGCCGGCGGCGGCCGTCCGTGCGGGCGACTGGCAGCGCATCACCGAGCTTGCGCGAGGGACTCAGCTCCTGCGCGCGTAGCCGTTCCAGCGACCGGGGCGACGGCGTCGTCGTGCCGATCTGGCGCGCCTCGCGCAGCGCCTTCACATAGCTGTCGCGCCAGGCGGTGATGTCGTCGCGCCGCACGCCTTCGATCAGCGACTGCCAGCGGCGGATGCGCTCGGGCAGCGCCATCGACAGGGCCTTGTGCAGGGCGTCGGCCATCTCCTCGCGGCTGAACGGGTTGACGATGATCGCCTCTTTCATCTGGGCGGCGGCGCCGGCGAACTGGGAGAGGATCAGCACCCCGGGATCGCGAGGGTTCTGGGCGGCGACATATTCCTTGGCCACCAGGTTCATGCCGTCGCGCAGCGGGGTGACCAGCCCGACCTTGGCGGCCCGATAGATGCCGGCCAGCTCGTCGCGCCGGTAGCCCTTGTGCACGTAGCGGATCGGGTCCCAGTCGGTGTCGGCGAACTCGCCGTTGATGCGGCCGCACTGAGATTCCAGCCGCGAGCGGATCTCCTGGTAGGTGTCGACCTCCTCGCGCGTCGGCGGGGCGATCTGCAGGAACAGGGTCTTGCGCAGATACTCGGGGTGGTCGGTCAGCAACTGCTCGAAGCCGAGCAGGCGCTCCTCCAGGCCCTTGGAATAGTCGAGGCGGTCGACGCCGATGATCAGCGACTGGAAGACGCTGTTGGCCGCCATCTGGTCGTAGGAGCGGATGGCGTTGGGCGAATGCAGGGCCTGTTCGAACTCCTCCGCGTCGATGCCGATCGGGAAGGCGCCGGCGCGGATGGTGCGGCCGAAGGCCTGCAACCGCCCGTCGGGCAGCTCGATGCCGTCGGCCTCGTCCAGCACATAGTCCCGGAACGCCTGCAGCCAGTCGTCGGTCTGGAAGCCGATCAGGTCGTAGTCGAACAGCGCCTCCACCAGGCGGGCGTGGAAGGGCAGGGTGCTCATCAGCTGGCGGGCCGGCCAGGGGATGTGCAGGAAGAAGCCGATCGGGTTTTCCACCCCCAGCCGGCGCAGGTCGCGCCCCAGCGGAAACAGATGGTAGTCGTGCACCCAGATCACGTCATCCGGCTGCAGCAGCGGCTGCAGGGTCTCGGCGAAGCGGCGGTTCACCCGCTCGTAGCCCTGGCCGAAGGAGCGATCGTAGGCGGTCAGGTCGATGCGGTAGTGGAACAGCGGCCAGACCGTCTTGTTGGCGTAGCCGTTGTAGTACTCCTGGACGTCCTGCTCCTCGAGGTCGACGGTGACCACCGGCACGCCGCCGACGTCGACGGTCTTGGTCTGGCCGGTGAAGGTCGGGGTGGTCTCGCCGCTCCAGCCGAACCACAGCCCCGGGTATTTGCGCAGGGCCGCGCCCAGGCCCATGGCCAAGCCGCCCTGGCTGGCGCCGCCATCGCCATTGCCGATGGTGACGCGGTTGGAGACGACGATCAGGCGGCTCATCGGACCGAACTCCAGGGGCGGCTAAGCAGAACGGCGCAGTTGATCAATCCGACAAGCGAGTAGGTCTGCGGATAGTTCCCCCACAGTTCGCCATCGGCAAAGCT
>DATCFQ010000585.1:0-3235 GCA_036509495.1 Caulobacteraceae bacterium | reverse complement strand
CCGCACAGCAGGGCGTGTTCTATACCGTCGATTCCAACGGCGACGAGCCGCGGCTCAAGTTGCTGGCCAGCTACGCTTACAAGGAACGCAAGCACGTCGACAACGTGTTCAAGCTCGGCGAAGGCCTGGTCGGCCAGTGCGCCCTGGAAAAGCAAAAAATTCTGCTCACCAATGTGCCGTCCGACTACATCCAGATCACCTCCGGCCTGGGAGAAGCGACGCCGCTCAACGTGATTGTCATGCCGGTCGTTTTCGAGGGGCAGGTCAAGGCGGTGCTCGAACTCGCTTCGTTCGAACGATTCAACTCGACGCACGAAACGTTTCTGGATCAGTTGACCGAAAGCATCGGAATCGTGCTCAACACGATCGAAGCCAACACCCGCACCGAGGATTTGCTCAAGCAGTCGCAGTCGCTGGCCAAGGAACTGCAGAGCCAGCAACAGGAACTCCAGCAGACCAACCAGGAATTGGGCGAGAAGGCGCAACTGCTCGCCAAGCAGAACACCGAAGTCGAAACCAAGAACCAGGAGGTCGAGCAAGCCCGCCGGGCCTTGGAGGAAAAGGCCACGCAACTGGCGCTGACATCGAAGTACAAGTCGGAATTCCTGGCCAATATGTCGCACGAATTGCGAACCCCGCTCAACAGCCTGCTGATCCTCTCCGATCAATTGGCCAAGAATGCCGACGAGAACCTGACGGCCCGCCAGGTGGAGTTCTCCAAGACGATCCACGCTTCGGGCAACGATCTGCTGGCCCTGATCAACGACATTCTCGACCTCTCGAAGATCGAATCGGGAACGGTCGTCGTCGACGTCGGCGAGATTCCCTTCCGCAGCTTGCAGGACTACGTCGAACGCACCTTCCGGCACGTGGCCGAGCTGAAGAAGCTGGGCTTCCAGTTGGAGTTCGCCGGCAGCTTGCCGGGCGCCTTGCGCACGGACGTCAAGCGTTTGCAGCAGATCATCAAAAACCTGCTGTCCAACGCTTTCAAGTTCACCGACCGCGGCCAGGTCTCGTTTGCGATCAGCCCCGCCCAATCGGGCTGGAGCCCCGATCATCCGCAACTGAACCGCGCCCCGCTGGTGGTGGCGTTCACGGTGCGCGATACCGGCATCGGAATTCCCTCGGACAAGCAGCAGATTATTTTCGAGGCCTTCCAACAGGCCGACGGCAGCACGAGCCGCCGCTATGGCGGCACGGGGCTGGGCCTGGCGATCAGCCGCGAAATTGCTCGCATGCTCGGCGGCGAGATCTGCCTCACCAGCGAACCGGGCGAAGGCAGCACGTTCACGCTGTACTTGCCCATCCACTATATATCCACAGGCCAGCCACGGTTGTCTTCGCCCGCTGCCTCCCTCTATGGCGAACATCCGGCCCTGCTGATTGACGTAGAACCCGAAGCCCAAGCGCCGGCGGAAGCGGCCGAGGCGCTGATCCAGGACGACCGCGACAATCTGCGCAACGGCGATCGGATCTTGCTGATCGTCGAGAACGAACCGACGTTTGCCCGCTACTTGCTCGACATGGCGCGCGAGCGCGGGTTCAAGGCGGTGGTGGCGTCGCGCGGTTCGGAAGCGCTGACGCTGGTGCATCAGTTGCAGCCGCAGGCGATAACGCTGGACATTAATCTGCCCGATGTCGGCGGCTGGCGCGTGCTGGCCCGCTTGAAGGAAGATACACTCACCCGTCACATCCCGGTGCAGATCATCACCACCGAAGAGGAACAGGGGCTGGGCCTCAAGCTCGGAGCGCTGGGCATCATTTCCAAGCCGATTCGCGATCGGGAAACTCTCGACCGCGTCTTTACCCGGTTGAACGACCATCTGAACCACACGGTTCGGCCGGTGATCGTCGTCGGCGAAGAAGAATCGCACCGAGCAGTGGTCATCGACCTCGTGGCCGGCAACGACACCACGATCCGGGCCGTCGAAGGCGTGCACGCGGCCGCCGAGCTCACCAAAGAGCAAGCGTGCGCACTGGTGATTATTGTGGTGCAGCCGGGCGACATCCGGCCGCTGTCCGCGTTGGAAGAGCTGCGCAGCGATGCTTCCCTGGACGTGGTGCCGATGATTGCGTATCTCACCGCCGACCCGACACCGGAGCAGGAAGAACTGCTGACGCGACTCGCACGCTGCGGCGCGTTCAAGGACGTGCGGTCACCGGCCCGGCTGGTCTACGAGGCGGCTTTGATCCTGCACCGCAACGTTCAACAACTGCCCACCGCCAGGCGCCAGATGATTGAGCACCTGCACGACCCGAAACGGACCCTGGCCTGCAGGAAGGTGCTGCTGGTCGACGACGACATTCGAAATATTTTTGCGATGACCAGCCTGCTCGAGCGCCATGGGATGCAAGTTCTGACCGCCGAAACCGGCCGCACCGCATTGGACACATTGGAGGATAGTCCGGATGTAGAAATTGTGCTGATGGACATCATGATGCCCACGATGGACGGGTACGACACGATGCGCGCCATCCGCGAGATCGAATGCTTTCAAGGGCTGCCGATCATTGCCCTTACCGCCAAGGCGATGAAGGGCGATCGGGAAAAGTGCATCGAGGCTGGCGCGTCGGATTATATTTCCAAGCCGGTGGACGCCGAACACCTGCTCTCGATGCTGCGGCTGTGGTTGCATCGTTAACAGCTACCCGGTGCAGCCGATCTCCCCATGCAACGTGCAACCATGATTGAATCCGTGCCGCCCATCAGCGTCCTCATCGTGGACGACCGACCCGACAAGCTGCTTTCTCTCGAAGCGGCGATAGAAGAGTTGCAACTGCATATCGTCAGGGCCGATAGCGGCCGCAGCGCGCTGAAGTGCATCCTGAAGCAGGACTTTGCGCTGATCCTGCTCGACGTGAATATGCCGGACATCGACGGCTTCGAAACCGCGCACCTGATCCGGCAGCGCAAGCAGTCGGAGCATATCCCGATTATTTTCATCACCGCTTTCGGCGACGACATGCACGTGGCGCGAGGCTACTCGCTGGGCGCAGTCGACTTCATTTTGGCGCCGGTGGTGCCCGAGGTGCTGCGCACCAAGGTGGCGGTCTTTATCGAACTGTACAAGAAGACCGCCGAAGTGCAGCGTCAGGCCAGCCGCCTGGCGCAGCGGGCCACCCAGTTGCACAAGCTCAACGAAGCGTCGCTGGCGGTGAACGCGGCCCAGTCGCTGGACGAGATGTTGCAGTTGGTCGCCGCCGCGGCCCGGGATATTTTCTCGGCGACCTCGGC
>DATCFQ010000584.1:0-3213 GCA_036509495.1 Caulobacteraceae bacterium | reverse complement strand
GAAGACGATGGCCTCGCCGGGCGCGATCTGGCCATGGCGGTGCACGACCAGCACGTCCGACACCTCAAAGCGCGCCGCCCCGGCCTCGGCGATCTGCTCGATCGAGCGCTCGGTCATGCCGGGATAGTGGTCGAGGATCAGCGTCTCCACCACCTCGCCGGAGTGCGCCTTGCCGCGCGCCACGCCGGTGAAGCTGACCACGGCGCCGTCGTCGATGCGCCCGGCGGTGAAGGCCCGCAGTTCGTCGGCGGCGTCGAAGGGGGCCGGCTGGAGGCGAGAGGTCACGGCCATGGCCGCCCCAAGCCCCCGCTCATCTCAATTTTCCCGCTCATCCTCAGCCTCCCGAGAATACGGAGAAGAACGCCACCTCGGAGTCGGGGCGCACCATCGCGTCATCCCCCACGACCTGCTTGTCGACCGAGGCGCGCACGCCCTTCTGCAGCAGGACCTCCGAACTCGTCTGATCCACGACCAGCCGCCTTAGCTCGCCCACCGTGCAGCCGGTCTCGGGGATCGCCGTCTCGATCTGGCGGCCCAGCGCATCGGAGATGCGTCCGAACAGCAGGATGCGGAGTCTGACGCCGACCATGCCGCGGCCTCAGCCGCCGGTGGCGGACATGACGCGCGCGACGGCTGGCCGCTCGCCCCGCCGCTCGATCTTGAAGTCGTGGCCCTTGGGTTTGCGGGTGAGGGCCTCGCGGATGGCGGCCCGCAGCGGCGCGTCGTCCCCAGGGTTTTGGCGCAGCGGCGCGCGCAGGTCGGCGCTGTCGTCCTGGCCCAGGCACATGAAGAGCGTGCCCGTGCAGGTCAGCCGCACGCGGTTGCAGGATTCGCAGAAATTGTGACTGAGCGGGGTGATGAAGCCGATCCGGCCCCCGGTTTCCTCGACCCGGGCGTAGCGGGCCGGGCCCGAGGTCCGGTCGGCCAGCGGCGTCAGGCTCCAGAAGCCCTCCAGCTCCTGGCGCACCTTCGACAGCGGCAGGTACTGGTCGGTGCGGTCCTGGTCGATCTCGCCCATCGGCATGGTCTCGATCAGGGTGATGTCGAGGCCCTTGCCGTGCGCCCATTCGATCATCGACGGCAAGGCGAGGGCGTTGTCGGCCTTCAGCGCCACAGTGTTGATCTTGACCTTGAGGCCAGCGGCCTGGGCCGCGTCGATGCCGGCCAGCACCTTGTCCAGATCGCCGCCGCGGGTGATGCGGGCGAAGACATCGGGTTCCAGGCTGTCCAGCGACACGTTCAGCCGCCGCACGCCGAGCCGCGCCAGCTCGGGGGCGAACTGCGCCAGCCGCGTGCCGTTGGTGGTCAGGGTCAGTTCGTCCAGTGCTCCGGACTTCAGGTGGCGCGACAGGTCTTCGACCAGTTCCATGAAGCCGCGGCGCACCAGGGGCTCGCCGCCGGTCAGCCTCAGCCGCCGTGTGCCGAGCGCAATGAAGGCCGTGCATAGCCGGTCCAGCTCCTCGATCGACAGCACCTCGGCCTTGGGCAGGAAGCTCTGCCGCTCGGACATGCAATAGACGCAGCGCAGGTCGCAGCGGTCGGTCACCGACACGCGCAGATAATCGACCGTCCGGCCGAACGGATCGACCAGCGGGGCGGGCCTCGAGGCCGGCGTCACGGGCGCGGGGTTGTCGTAGGGGCTCATGTTCGCCCCGGACATGGGACGGAATTGGCTCAGGATCAAGTTGGCAGCCCGATCTAGATCCCGGCGTACCACTGGTAACCGCGGTCTTCCCAGAAGCCCCCGCGCCCCGAGCCGATGCGGGCGAAACTGTGCACCGCCTCGATCCCCATCACGTATTTGGCCATCTTGTAGCCGAGCTGGCGCTCGATCCTGACCCGCAGCGGGGCGCCGTGCGGAACCGGCAGCGGTTGGCCGTTCATGGCGTAGGCCAGGATGGTCTGGGGATGGAAGGCGTCCTTCAGGTCGATGCTCTCGTAGTAGAGGCCGTTGGCGTCGCCGCCGAGATTGTCGGCGCAGTGGAAGACGATGTAGCGCGCCTGGGGCAAGAGGCCGGCCGACTTCAGCAAGAGGCCCAGCGGCACGCCGGTCCATCCGCCGATGGCGCTCCAGCCCTCGACGCAGTCGTGGCGGGTGATCTGGGTGCGCGCCGGCAGGGCCTTCAGCTCGTCCAGCGACAGGCTAAGGGGGTGGCGCACCAGGCCGCCGACGGTCAGCCGATAGCTGGCGAAATTGTCGTCGAGCATGCGCTTGTAGTCGTCGGTGGTGCCGGTGAACGAGCCGTTGGGCTTGAAATAGGGCGACAGGTCGGCCTTGCCGAACTCCCGCGCCAGCCCGTCCTGCGACAACAGCAGCCGCTGGGTGGTCATGTTCAGACGCTCGGCGGTCTGCAGCACCCGCACGAAGCTCGGGGACTTAGAGAGCTGGTCGCAGCCGGCCAGCATCAACCCACCCATGCCCGCCGCGCCGATCAGGGCCGTACGCCGGGAAAGCTGTGAAAGCTGGCTCACGGCTTCTTCTCCTCGGGCTTGATGAGGTAGCGGCCGGTGATCATCGATCCGATCTCGTTGATCGGGCCGGCGGCCACCACGGCGATCAGGTGGATGATCACGAAGCCCACGATCGACCAGGCAAAGATGAAGTGCAGCGTCCGGGCCGACTGGCGGCCGCCGAACACATCGAGCAGCCAGGGCGCCGCGGTGTCCATGCCGGGCGAGAGGGTCAGGCCGGTGAGCAGCATGAAGGGCAGCACGATGATGATGCCGATGTAGGCGATCTTCTGCAGCACATTGTAGCTCTTGGCCTCCTCACCCTTGGGGAACCTCAGGCGAAGATGGTCCAGCACGCTGGAGCCGATGGTGCGGATCTGATGGCCGGTCGGCACGAAATCGCGCCGGAAGTGGCCGCTCAGCAGGCCGAACAGCAGATAGATGAGGCCGTTGATCACGAAGATCCAGGCGAAGGCGAAATGCCAGGTCCTGCCAGCCGCCAGGTCCTGCCAGCTCGGGATGGTCGCCCAGCCCGGAAAGCCGTGCGGCAGGGCGAAGATATGCGGGTCCGCGTCGGCGCCCTTCTGGCCCCAGTAGAGGGCGCGGTGGGCGTTGAAGATCTGGAATCCGCTCATCAGCATCACGGTGATGCAGAGCACATTGATCCAATGGGTGAGCCGCACGATCAGCCCATGCCGGCGGATCACTTCGCGAGGCGGCGTCAGGGTCTCGGCAGCCATGCCCTATCAACCCTCCAGCATG
>DATCFQ010000583.1:0-2671 GCA_036509495.1 Caulobacteraceae bacterium | reverse complement strand
CCGCCGGTGCGGCCGTCCTTCAGGGGATGGAAGGTGACGATGACCTTCGACCCGATCCGGCTGGACAGGTCGTCACGTTTGAGCCCGGCCCGCAACATGAATGCCGGAGGCCCGGCTTCGAAGTGCCACTCGGCCGTCTGGCCGTTGTCGCCGGGAACCCCCACGATCATGGCGATGTGAGGGTTGTTCCAGGCCACGTCCTTCAATGTGCCGGTGAGCTCGGTCGTCTTGTTCTGATCGAACATGGCGAAGGAATGATGCGCGTAGGCGGGCAGGGCGCCGGTCGTCAGCGTCAGGGCTGCGGCGAGCGCCGCCACGGCGACGGATCGGATCTTCATTTTCCCTCCCTTCCCCCCAGGGGATCACTGGTGCCGGTAGACGGCCCTCTCGTGCGAGAAGGCCTTGAAGCCGAAATAGCCGTGATAGCTGCCCGTGCCGCTGTTGCCCACGCCGCCGAACGGGAGCTGGTTCTCCAGGTAGTGCGAGAACACGCCGTTGACGGTGACGCCGCCTGAGGAGGTCCGGTCCAGCACCTTCTGCACGTTGGCCTGATCGTCGCTGTAGACGTAGAGCGCCAGGGGCTTATCCCGCGCCTCGATATAGCCGATCACCTGGTCGAGGGTGTCGTAGGTCATCACCGGCAGGACGGGGGCGAAGATCTCTTCCTGGAGGATCTTCATCTGCGGCGTGACGTCGGTGAGCATGGTCGGATGGATGGTGAGGTCGCTACCGTCCAGCGTGCCGCCGACCGCCACCGTGGCGCCCTTGGCGACCGCATCCTCGACCAGCGCCTTGACCCGGTTGAAATTGGGCTGGTTGACGATCTGGGCGATGCCTTCCTTGTTGATCTCGCCGGCGTCGGAATAGAGGTTCTTCGCCACATTGGCCCGGAAGCCTTCGACCAGGCGCGCCTTCTGGTCCTCCCGGACGAAGACGTAGTCCGGGCTGATGCAGGCCTGGCCGCCATTGAACTGCTTGGCCCCGGCGAGGTCCGCCGCGATCTTCTCGATGTCCGCCCCCTTGTCGATGATGACCGGGGACTTGCCGCCCAGTTCCAGCGTCACGCTCGACAGGTTCTTGGCCGCCGCCGCCATCACCACCTTGCCGACGCGCGGGCTGCCGGTGAAGAAGATGTGGCTGAAGGGCAGCTCCAGCAGGGCGGTGGCGACGCCGACATCGCCCTCGAACAGGGCGACCTCGTTCTCTTCGAACACCTCGCGGACGATCACGCCGGCGATGGCGGCCGTGGCCGGGCACAGGTCGGTGAGCTTGACCATGCAGCAATTGCCGGCGGCGACGGCGGCCGCGAGCGGACCGAAGGCCAGGCCGAGCGGGAAATTCCACGGCCCCAGGATCAGGCAGACGCCGCGCGCCTCATAGACGATCTGGGCCCTGTCGTTCGGGTTCGCGGAGGGCGTGATCTCGGTCGGCGTCATCCACTGGTCGAGGTTGTCGATGTTCCTCTGGACGTTGCCGGTGACGTTCAGCACTTCGGTCACCCGGATCTCGCCCACCGGCTTGCGGGTGTCCTTGCGCACGGCCTCGATGATGTCGTCGGCATGCGCCTCCACGGCGGCCCTCAGCCTGGCGAGCTTCGCCTTCCGCTCCTCCGCCGCCGAGGCTTTGACATCCCACTGATGCGCCTGCTGCAGGGCGAAAATGCGGGAGATGTCGCGGGAATCCGGCGAGGCGTTGGTCATGGGGCGTTCGTCCGCGATCTGGGTGGAATGGCGACCCTGTATGGCGTCCTCCCGCAGCGATGCAAAGGCCGATCACTTCCGGCCTTACTCCCTAACCTTCGTCATCCCGCACGAAGCGAAGCGGAGATGCGGGACCCAGCCTCCCCGCTCTCGACACCGCGTGCCGCGATGCCGCGCCTTGATTTTCCCGGAGGAACGCCGGCTGGGATGCCGCTACGACATGTAGCGTCGAGAGCGGGGAGGCTGGATCCCGGCTCTCCGCCTTGCAGGCTGCGGCCGGGATGACGGGGTTGGGATGTTGGGGCCGCCGCCCGATCGCAAGCAGGCTGCCGGCGACGCCATCGGCCCTCGCGCCACGCGCCCGCAGTCCCAACGCCTTTCTCCACCCCGGCCCCTGCTGCTAAGCCGGCGACCATAGACAAACCATCAGGGTCCCCGCCTTCGAGGGGCCCGCGGGAGGCAGGGTGTCCGAATTCGATTACGTCATCGTCGGCGCGGGTTCGGCCGGCGCGGTGATCGCCAACCGGCTGACCCAGGACCCGAAGGTCAGGGTGCTGCTGCTCGAGGCCGGCGAGTGGTCGAACGAGATGCTGATGAAGATGCCGCTGGGCGCGCACCTGATGCGCCATCCGCATCTGAGCTGGGGCTACATGTCCGAGGAGATCCCGTTCCTCGGGCGGCCCCTGCCGCTGCCGCGCGGCAAGGCGGTCGGCGGCTCGTCGGTGGTCAACGCCATGGCCTACTCGCGCGGCCACGCCAAGGACTACGACCAGTGGCGGCAGATGGGCTGCGAGGGCTGGGGCTACGCCGATGTGCTGCCCTATTTCCGGCGCTCGGAGCGCTCCTGGCGGGGAGAGGACAAATACCACGGCGGCTCGGGCGAGATGGGCGTCAGCCGCGGCGGGATCCGCGGCCGGCTCTATGAGGAGACCGTCACCGCCGCCAAGACGCTCGGCTACCAGGAAAGCCCC
>DATCFQ010000582.1:0-5168 GCA_036509495.1 Caulobacteraceae bacterium | reverse complement strand
CGCCGAGCGCCGCCAGCGCCGGGTCCGCGCGCTCAGGGCCAAGGTGCTCGGCCGCGAGCGGCGGCGCATGCAGATGACGCGCTCGCTGTCCTGGCGGATCACCGCGCCCCTGCGCTGGCTGCCCGCGGCCCTGCACCGGCTGATGCGCCGCGCCGCCCGGCTGCGGCGCAAGCTTTTCAAGCGCTAACGGTGAACGCGGTCTGGAAAATCCCGGAGGGCTGGCGGCCAAGCCTGGCCGACCGCACGGCCCTCTATCCGGCGCTCTACCTCCGCTGGGCCGGCCATCACGCCAGCATCGCCGCCGATCCGCCCTTCGGCGCCTGGGCCGCCGCCGACCTCAGGGTGCTGGTCTCGGACGGGCCGTTCAGCGAGGACGAGCGGGAGCTGATGCGGCGCACCGCCGGGCGCGGACTCGGGCTGGTGCTGGCGCCCCAGCGCGGCCTCTTGGAGGCGGACCGGTCCTTCGCCGCCGAACTCGGCTGCGCCATCGCCGCCTGGCGCGACCCCGGTCCCCTGGCCTCCGCCCCGCCTGGGGAACGGCGGCTCGAGCTCACCGGCTGCCCCGCGCGCCTGGCCGAGGACCGCATCCTGCTCGCCGAACTCGGCTTGAACGGCGGCGCCGACGCGCCGGCGGCGGGCCGGCGGATCGTGGTCGTGGCGGAGAGCGCGGAGAGCCTTGCCGCCGTCTGGCCGGCGGTCGAACAGCGCCTGGCCATGGGCGGCGTCGAGGTGTTCGTCGTCGGCGAAGGACCCGCGCGGACAATCAGCGCCGACGATGCGGCCCTGCTGGCCTTGATCGGAGGCGCAGAGGCCTTCCTCTGCGTCTTTCCCACCGCCTCGCCCGATGACCCCAGCCCAGCCCAGTGGGTCCGCAGCGCCCTCTACGCCGGGGCGCCGGTGATCGCCGCCTCGCATCCGAGCCTCGACGGCCTGGCCCACCTCTGCGTTCTCGACGACTGGGAGCGCGGGCTGCAGCTCTACGCCCGCTTCCCGGCCGAGCGGCTGAAGCCGGTCGCCCTGGCCCAGGCCGAGCTGGCCGAGCGGATCCAGCCCGAGGCGATCGCGCGCGAATGGCTCGCCGCCGCCAAACCGCCCGGGAAGGGCGGGGCGCCGCAGGCCGACGGGCGTCCGACGCTGGTGACCCTGATCGACATCCATCAGGACCTCGACGTGCTCTTGCCAGTGCTGCTGGCGCTGAAGGCGCGCGGCGAGGTCCGCCAGCGCCTGGTGCTCAGCGACTGGCTGCTCGAGGAATCGCCCCGCGCGCCCGCCGCCCTGACCACCCACGGCTTCGAGTTCACCGTCCATCCCCGCGCGGCGATCCGGGCGGGGGAGGCGCCCTCGCTGGCGGGCGCCGGGGGCGCGCTCAGCGGCGCGGACACCAACACCCGGGCGCACAAGGCCGGCCACACCCTGCTCGGCCGCGCCCGGGACGCCGGTCTGCCCACCTTCACCCTGCAGCATGGGCTGGAGAACATCGGCCTGACCTACAAGGACCATCTGCACGGCGAGGACATCCGCTTCGCCGCCGAGACGGTGTTCACCTGGGGGGCGCCAGAGGGCCTGGCCCCCTGGGTCCCCGAGGAGACCCGCGCCAAGGTGGTCCCGGTCGGCAGCCCCAAGACGACGCCCCCGCCGGCCGCGGCGCAGGGCCTGCATCAGGGCCGCTGGGCGCGGGTGATCGGGGTGTTCGAGAACCTGCACTGGCACCGCTTCTCCGAGCTCTATCTGGAGCGCGCCCTGTTCGACCTGCAGGCCGCCGCCGAGAGCCGTCCGGACACCCTGTTCCTGGTCAAGCCGCACCACGCCGGCCGCTGGCTGAGCCGCCATCCCGAGCGGCTGAGGGCCCGCGCCAATCTGGTGGTGGTGGACCCCACCGACTCGGCCTGGGAGCCCCACACCGCACCGGCCCTGATCGCCAGCGTCGACATGGTGCTGACCACGCCCTCGACCGTGGCCCTGGACGCCGCCCGCACCGGCCGGCCGGTGGCGGTGCTGGGCTACGACCTGGAGCTGCCGCTCTATGAGCCCTTGCCGATCGTGCGGGGCGCGGACGATCTGGGTCGCTTCCTGGAGATGGGCCTGGACGACGCCCTGCGGCTCAACGAGGCCTTCCTGAGACGGGCCGTGCTGCCGGGCCGGGCCGACCACCGGATCGCCGCCGTGATCGGCAGGACGCTGAGGGAGCGGCGTACGGCGAAGCCCCCGCGCCGGCGGCTGTTCAGCGCCTGACCACCAGTCGACGGGCGCGGCGGCGGCGGAAGTCGGCGGCGACCTCGCGGCACATCCCCATGAGGTCCTCGGCGAAGCGGCGGCGGGCCCGGTCGTAGTCGAGCGGCCGGGCCTCGGGATCGGTCCGGGCATAGCGCTGTAGCAGCCGGGCCAGGGCGGCGGGATCGTCGCCTTCGAACAGATCGGCCTGGTCGCCCAGCTGCTCGCGATGGACCGCGATGTCGGAGGCCAGGACCGGGCGGCCGAGCGCCTTGGCGTCCTCGATGGAGGTCGACCAGCCTTCACAGAGCGAGGGCTGAATCACCGCGACGGCGCCGCCCATCAGCCCGAGCTGGTCGGCGCGCGGGATGAAGCCAAGGAAGCGGGCGCGCTCGCCCAGGCCCAGCTCCACGGCGAGCCGGCGCACCGAAGGGCCGTGCTCGGCATCGCGATAGTCCTCCTCGCGGCCGGTGAAGACCACCGGCGGAACGCTTGGCCCAGCCTCGGCCAGGGCGCGCAGCACCAGGGCGTGGTTCTTGTGACGCCAGAATTGGTTGGCGCAGAGGAAATAGCGGTCCGGCAGGCCATGGCGGCGGCGCAGGCCGGCGGCCTCGGCCGGGACGGCGCCGGGCGGCATGAACGAAGCGAAGCGCACCACGTGCACGCGGTTGGCGTAGCGGCCGTAGTGGCGGGCGAGGTCCTCTGCGACGTCCTGGCTGGAGACCATGACGTGCCGATGCCGGGCGAACCAGCGGTCGTTGCGTTCGATCCGCGCGGTCAGCTCCTCGGGCGGGAAGTGCTCGGGGAAGCGGTGCTCCTGGAAGTCCGGGACCCACTGAACGCCGCGGAACTCCAGCCCCGGCGGCGAGCCCATCAGCAGGAGATCGATCTCTTCCTCGCGTCGGCCGGCGAAGGGCCAGGGCAGGCGCGGCGCGGGCTCCACCTGGAGGCGGGTGCGCGACAGCCGTTCGAGCCGGGGATAGCCGGTGGCGGCCTCGAGCTCTTCCAGGGCGGCCTTGTCGCCGCCGACGATGATCAGCCGCGGCCGCTCGGCCGCGGGCAGCAGGCCAAAGGCGCTGACCAGGTTGCGGACGTAGTAGACGCCGCCGACCCAGGCGTCCTGATGTTTGTAGCGCAGGCCGATCGTCAGCCGGCGGGCCATCAGGCCTCCCCGGCCTTCAGCTCACGCAGGAAGCCCAGCAGCTTCTCGCCCTGCCGCGCCCAGACGTAGGTCTTGCGGGCGAAGGCCTCGGCATTGCGGCCGAGCCGCGCGGCCAGCGCCGGCGCATCGAGGATGGCCAGGGCCTTGGCGGCGATCTCCTCGGCGTCTCCAGTCTCGAGCAAAAGGGCGTCCTCGCCGTCCCTCAGCCTCAAGCCGACATTGGTCCTGGGCAGCACGATGGGGCGGCCCACCGCCATGAATTCCGGCAGCTTGGAGGGCAGGCGAAAGTCGTTGAACGGCCCAGGCGCGCCCGGCTGGACGTAGAGATCGGCGCATTTGAGCAGCTCGATCAGGAACGGCCGCTCCACCACCCCGGCCTCGATGACCCCGGCCTCGGCTGGCTCGAAGCCGAGGGCGTCGGCGATGCGCACATCGTCCTTGCCGGTCTTGATCAGCACGATCTGGCGGGCCACCTCGCGCAGCCGCTTCACCGCCCGGTAGAGCTCGGCCATCTCGCCCTGGTTGGCGCGGTGGATATTGCCCGGATAGACCATCACCGCCGCTCCGGCCGGCACGCCCAGGGCGTGCAGCAGGGTCTGACGCCGATGCGGCGGCAGGGGCGTCGAGAAGGCTTCGAAATCGACCCCCGGCTGGAGCACCAGGCTCGGCAAACCTGGCGGCAGGGTTTCTTGCAGTCGCGGCTCGATGATGGTGGCGCCGAGGGCCCCGGCGAGCAGCCGCTGGCGCTCGGCCCGGTCGTCTTCCGCGGAGACGCCTGCGGCCTCCTGGGCGCGCAGGGCGCTGAGATGATCCTCGTTGTCCTCGAAATGCACGATGTAGGGAACGCCGGTGCGCGCGGCGGCGCGGGCCAGGGGGCGGCGGGCGGCCTTTCGGGGCGTCCAGCCGATCAGCATGGCGCCGGCAGGATCCACCGTCCCGTCGAAGCCGATGACGCCTTCGGGGTCGGCCATCAGCGCCTTCAGGCTGAAGAACTCGAAGGCCGGCGGGCCGAAGGCATAGGCCTTTTCCACCGGCTCCCTGGCGCAGACCGCGACGGCGAGCCCCGCCCGGGCGAGTTCACGGGCGAAGCCGGCGATGTGGCCGGCGCTATTGCAGTCGAAGGTCCCGTAGGAGACGAAGACCACCTTCTTCAGGTCGTCGGCGCCGGCCCGTCGGCGGCCACGCAGGATGGAGCTGAAGGAGGTCATGGACTGCGGTCGCCGGGCGGCTTTGCGCGTGTGGTTTATGAATCCGAAGTTCGCCACATTAGCGCTGCGCCTTCTATAAAAGGCCATTGAGCGCCAAGTCGAGCTTGCAGCGACCGGGCGGGGGCGAGAGCGCGTGATCGAAGGACGCCTGACCGGCATCATCGAAGGGGCGATCACTGGCTGGGTCTCGGCCGGCGAGGGCGCCGAGCCGGCCTATCTGGAGGCCGCCGCCGATGGCGAGGACGTCTTCGGCCGCACCCGCGCCGAGCCGGGCGAGGACGGCCGCGCCCATTTCGCCATCCCCATCCCCGACGCCTATCGCGACGGCCGCATGCGCTTCTTCGACGTACGCCCGCTGGGCGCAGACCGGCCGCTGGACGGCGGGCCCGTGGTCTTCGACGGCGGGCTGATGAGCGCCCTGGAGCTGCAGATCGCAACCGAGGCCCCGGCGCTCGCCGAGCCGCCGCCGCTGGTCGAGGGTCTGGTCCGCTTCCATCCGCCGGGCGAGGTCGAGGGCTGGGCCATGGCCCCCGGCGAGTCGGAACGCCGGCTGCAGGTCGAGATCCTGGCCGGCGGTCGGCTGGGGG
>DATCFQ010000581.1:0-7086 GCA_036509495.1 Caulobacteraceae bacterium | reverse complement strand
CTGATGACGGTGGCGCATCTGGGAGCCGGGCGGCTGCGGAACGTGGCGGTGATCTGCGTGCTGACCTGGGCGGCGGCCGCGGGCCTCCGGGGCATCCTCTCCCACCAGCTGAGCACCGCCGAACGCGACGTCCAGGGCGGCCTCAGGACCGTGGCGCACAGCGTGGGGCGGGCGACGGTCGAGCGGTTCGTCCTGTTCGTCCTGTTGCCGCTCGAGGCGGCGGGGTTCATCGGCGCGGTCGCAGCCTCGGGCGCCGGGCCGGTGCTCTGGGCGTTCGGGGCCCTCTACCTCGCCTGCGAGGCCTACCGCATGACCAACCGCCGCTTCACCGTTCGCGCGCTGCGGCCCGAGGGACAGCGCTATCTGCCGCTGGTCGAGGAGAGCTTCTACAAGGCCTGGGGCCCGCTGGTGATCGCGCTGGACGCCGCGCGGATCGACCTGAAGTTCCTGGTCATCCCGCTGCTCTACGGCCTCTTGTTCCGGCTGCACCTGAAAAACGAGCTCGGCAAACTCCGGGCGATCATGGCGTCATTGCTGGCCGCGCCCAAGACGAGCTGATCGGCCTCAGCCCAGCCAGGGCGCCAGCGCGCCGTTCCAGTGCAGCAGCCGCACCTCGGGAAGCGCCTCGCGCAGACGCCGGCATAGTCCCGCGTCCCAGCGCATGACGTCCGGCCCCAGGCGGACGTGGTCGATGCACAGGTTCCAGTTGGGCGAGGAAAGCACGCGGCCCTCCAGGCCGAGGTTTTGGATGGCCCAGATCAGCGCCCCCTGATCGTGCCAGGCGATGGCGTCCATCACCTCCGGGTCCCGCGCCGCCGCCGCTACGGGGCGGATATAGGCCTCCAGCGCGGCCGCATCCCGGTCCAGCCGCCATCCCGAGACCCCTCCGTTCACCACCGGCGAGCGCGGATCGAAATCGCGGGCGATGGGCAGGAGCTCGTAGAGCCGGGGCGGATTCGGCGTCAGGTCCGGCGCCTTGTTCTCGGGGGTGAACACCGGGCCCTGGTCCAGACGGTCGAACAGCTCGTCCAGGCCGCGCAGCACGAGGATGTCGCAGTCGAGCCAGAAGACGTCGCGGAACGGCGCCGCGCGGATCAGCAGCGGGCAGATCCACAGCGGCCAGATCCGCTTGCCGGGCTTCATCAGGGGCGCGCATCGCCGGGTCGCCGCCTCGAGCTCGGCGATCAGCGGGTGACTCGGCAAGGGCAGGATCTCGAGATTGGGCAGGGCCTGCGCCAGATCCCGCTGCTCGGGCGTCAGACCGATGTCATAGCAGGCGACCGGCGTCTCGAAGCTGGTCTGGATCGAGGCGTGAAGCGCCAGAAGGCCGGGGAAATAGGTCGCGTCGGCGAGGGTGACTACACCGCGAGGCTGCATGAGCCCTCGTGCGGGAGGGCAAGCGTGCGCAGCACCGAATCATCCTTCACCAGGGCGCCATCGGCCAGGCCTCGGGCGATGGCTTCCTCGGCGAGAGCCTGCCGATCGTACCACGCCCTGAGGCCGCCCCGGCGCAGCACCTCATAGAGCCACCTCCAACTCGCCCCGTCCGTCGGATCCGCCTCGGTGTTGCGCGTGTAGGCCGCCCCGCCCAAGGCGATCTTCCGCTCGAAGGCGGCGTACCCCCGAAGCGGGAAGTGGGAGATGGCGATCGTGCCAGTGGTCATGGCCTGCAGCATCGCGCCGCCCCGGCTGGCCGAGTGATTGCCCTGGGCGACCTCGATGTCGGCGAAGCCCCGGTGACAGACCTTGGGCGGCAGCGGCCGGCCCATCGGGTTCAACGACCGCCGCTCTCGGTAGACCATCGCCTGCAGGAAGCCGGGGCCATCCACGGAGGCCAGAGGCGGATGATTGCGGCGCTGGACTTCCACCGCGAGCCGGGCCGCCGGAACCTGGGCCAGGACGTCCTTCAGACTGCCTCCGTCGCCCGACCAGAACTCGTCGTCGTCGTTATTGATCACCCAGTCGGCGCCATGCTGGATCGCCGCACGGCGCGCCATGCGCGTCACCCAGCGGGCCTGGCTGTAGGTGTCCTCCGGCTCCCAGATGCCCTCGGCCAGACCGGCGCGGACGTAGTCCTGGATAACGCGACCGGTGCCATCGACCGAGGCGTTGTCGGTGATGATGAAGAAGTCCACGCCCTGGCGGAGGTGGAACTCGAGGTTCTGCCGCAGCAGTTCCTCGGCATCGCGCACGAGCAAAGTCATCACCAGCTTCATGGGATGAGCCGCTCCGGGCGTCTCGAGTGCCTACCCGCCAACGTTGCAATCCTGAAAACGACCACGCTCCGCCTGGCGCCCAACAGCCGCCGCGAGGCTCTGTTGTCATAGCAAGTTCTGGCGCGGGCGGCGACGCTGCGATGTCGCATTCAATCCATCGCCGCCCTCAGGATCAGGCCCTCGTCGGGTTGAAGCCCGAGCCGCGCGCCCGCCTGGGCGGGCCGGGCGGCGGCGGACGTCGACAGCGCCGCCTCCCACCTCACATCCGTCGGCAACACGGCCGTCCGCGGCTCGCCGGTGAGATTGAGGGCCACCGCCAGGCGTTCGCCGCCCGCGCGACGCTCATAGACGAAGACGCCGTCCTCGGCCGATACCTCTGCGTAATCGCCCAACGAGAGGGCCTGACTGGTCCGGCGCAGGGCGATCAGGCGCAGGTAAAGGCTCAGCATGGAGGCGGGATCGGCGCTCTCGGCCGCGACGTTGCGGGTGGTCCAGTCGGGGTTCAGCGGCAGCCACGGCTGGCCGGTGGTGAAGCCGGCGTTCGGGCTCATGTCCCAGGGCATGGGCGTGCGGCAGGGGTCGCGGCCGAGGCCGAGCCCGGGCTCGTTCTTCTCCCAGGGGTCCTGCACCTGCTCCGGCGGTATGGGAACCTGCTCCAGGCCCAGTTCATCGCCGTAGTAGAGCGTCGGAGTCCCCCTCAGGGTCAGCAGCAGCATGGCCGCGACGCGCGCCTGCGCCGGCCCGACCCGGCTGGCGATGCGATGGCGGTCGTGGTTGCTCAACACCCAGTTGGGCCAGGCGCCCTCCGGCAAGGCCGCCTCATAGACGCGCACGATGCGGGCGATCTCGTCGGCGCGCCACGGCGCCTGCAGGAGCTGGAAGTTGAACGGCAGGTTGGCCCCGTCCAGATGGGGTCCGTAGTAGGTCACCAGCCGGTCGACCGGCAGGTAGATCTCGCCGATCAGCACCCGCTCGGAATAGGCGTCGATCACCCAGCGCATCTCGGCGGCCACCTCGTGCACCTCGGGCCGGTCGGTCGAATAGAGCTCCAGATAGCGCTCGATGCCGGCCATGCCGGGGCGCCAGTCAGGGTTGGGGGGGTTGTCGCGGAACTGGTCGTCCTTGATCAGATGCCAGAGCACATCGACGCGGAAGCCGTCGACGCCGCGGTCCAGCCAGAAGCGCATCACCGCGAACATGGCGGCGCGCACCTCGCGATTGCGCCAGTTCAGGTCCGGCTGCTGCCTCAGATAGGCGTGATAGTAGAACTGCCCTGTCGCCGGGTCCCACGCCCAACCCGAGCCGCCGAAGTTGCTGAGCCAGTTGTTGGGGGGCGAGCCGTCCGGCTTGGCGTCCCGCCAGATGTACCAGTCGCGCTTGGGGCTATCGCGCGAGGACCGGCTCTCGATGAACCAGGGATGCTGGTCGGAGGTGTGGTTGGGCACCAGGTCCAGGATCAGCTTCAGGCCGCGGGCGTGGACATCGGCGGCCAGGGCGTCGAACTCGGCCAGCGTCCCGAACAGCGGATCGATGGCGCGGTAATCGGCGATGTCGTAGCCGAAGTCGGCCATGGGCGAGACGAAGATCGGCGAGATCCACACCGCATCTACGCCCAGGTCCTGGAAATACCCCAGCCGCCGGCGGATCCCGTCCAGGTCCCCGACCCCGTCGCCGCCCGAGTCCTGAAACGACCGCGGATAGACCTGGTAGACCAGGCCCCGCTTCCACCATTCCTCGCTCATCGCCTGACCGGAGCCTCCCCGCCGCGCCGGTGTTCATAGCACCTCACCGGAGCGCGGCGCCTCAGGCCGCAGACCAGCCGGGCGCCTGACCGCATCATTGGAACGACATCAGAGGTGCGCCCAATGGCCGCGCAATCTCACGCTTCGATGACGGTGCGGCGGCGGAACGTTAGGCGATCATCACCTCCCGCGGTTACACTCTGCCCGCGCAAGGGCTTGCAGCGGCTGGGTCTTTGGGCTTGGACAGCCGCCGAAGCCGCCGCAGTGTGGGGGATCGTCGCGTGAGGATCGGGCCAACCATGATGGGCGAAGCGTGCGTGATCGGCGCATGATCAGCTCACAGATCGGACCGCCGACCGCCACCGGCCGGCCGAGCGCCGGGCATCTGCTCAAGCAGGCGTTCAACACCGCCGCCCTCAAGCGCCTGGACCGCAAGGATCTCGGGCCTCTGGGCGAGCTGGTGCCCTATCTCAAGGCGCATCCGCTCGACACCTTGCTGGGCGTCCTGTTCGTGGTGCTGTCTTCGGTGGCCACGCTCAGCCTGACCGTCGCCTCGCGCCGATTGGTCGACCGCGGTTTCAAGGTGCACACCCAGGAGGCCCTGCTGGCGAGCTTCCTGCTCGCCGCCGCCGCCGCCGCCGTCTTCGCCCTGGCCACCGCCTTCCGCATCTATTTCGTCAACAAGCTCGGCGAGCGGGTCGTCGTCGACCTGCGCAAGGCGGTCTACGACCACGTGCTGAAACTGGACCTCGCCCAGGTGATCAAGGTGCGCACGGGCGAGCTCCTGTCGCGCATGACCACCGACATGACCATTGTCGAGCGGATGATCAGCAACGGCGCGCCGGTGGCGCTGCGCTGCACCCTGACCCTGGCCGGCGCGGTCGGCCTGTTGCTGGCGGTGAGTCCGAGCTTCACCGGCTGGGTGGTGGTGCTGCTGCCGCTGGGCCTGGCCCCCCTGTTCGTCTGCGCCAAGCAACTGAGGCGGCTGTCGGCCCAGGCCCAGGATCGCTTCGCCGAGGCCATCGGCTGCGCCGGCGAGGGCCTGGAGGGCCTGGAGACCGTGCTCGCCTTCGGCCAGGAGGGCGCCATCGCCGGCCAGTTCGGCCAGTCGCTGGAACGCGCCTTCTCCGCTTCGCGCCGCTTCATCCGCGCGCGGGTGACCACCACCGGCATGATGATCACCCTGATCGCCGCCGGCATACTGGCGGTGCTCTATCGCTGCGCCATCGCGGTGTTCGTCGACCACACCATGACCCCCGGCGTGCTGCTGCAGCTGCTCATGCTGTCGATGCTGTCCGCCTCCTCCGCGCGCGAGCTCGGCGAGGTCTGGGGCGAGATCCAGAAGGCGTCCGGCGCGCTCGAGCGCGTCTCCGAGCTGATGGCCTGGCGGCCGACCATCGCCGCGCCGGTCAAGTGCCTGCCGATGCCCAGGCCCGCCCGCGGCGAGATCGACTTCAAGGACGTGGTCTTCACCTATCCCGGCCGCGACGACGACCTGGCGCTGAACGGCTTCTCGCTGCACGTCAGGCCGGGCGAACGGGTCGCCCTGGTCGGGCCCTCCGGCGCCGGCAAGAGCACGGTGTTCCGGCTGCTGCTGCGCTTTTACGATCCGGTGAAGGGCCAGGTCTCGATCGACGGCGTGGACCTCACCGAGGCCGATCCGCGGGAGGTGCGCGAGCGGCTGGCCCTGGTGGCCCAGGACGCGGCCCTGTTCTCCGGTTCGGCCAGCGACAACATCCGGTTCGGCAACGCCGACGCCGAACCCGAGGCGCTGAAGGCCGCCGCCTCCGCGGCCCAGGCGGCCGACTTCCTGGCGGCCCTGCCCGAGGGTTTCGAGACCCCTATCGGCGAGCGGGCGCGGACGCTCTCCGGCGGCCAGCGCCAGCGGCTGGTGATCGCCCGCGCCCTGGTACGCGACGCGCCCATCCTGCTGCTCGACGAAGCCACCAGCGCGCTCGACGCCGAGAACGAGCGGCTGGTCCAGCAGGCCATGCACAAGGCCATGGACGGGCGCACTTCCATCGTCATCGCCCACCGCCTGGCGACGGTGCTGGAGGCGGACCGGATCGTGGTGATGGACCGCGGCCGGGTGATCGAGCAGGGCAGCCACGCCGAACTCTCGGCCCGCGACGGCCTCTATGCGCGGCTGGCGCGCCTGCAGTTCGCCGCCAACGCCGCCTGAGCTCCGGACCGCCAGCCTTCAGCCGCCTCAGCGCGCCGCCAGGGCCTTCAGCCGCGGCAGCAGGCGGGCGTAGGCGCTGGCCTGGCTGACGACGCAGGCGACCATGATCAGGTTGATCACCACGGCCTGGAACAGCAGGAAGTAGAACGGCGAACCGGCCAGGAAGGTCAGGAACACGCCGATGGTCTCCCAGTTGGTGCTGAGCGAGGAGGCGCCTTTCACCAGCGGCCGCAGCTCGGCCTGGCAGAGCGCGCGGGCCTGGGCGGCGCCGGCCCCGCCGCCGGAGATGAGATCTTCCATCGCCGCCTCGACGCGGCTGTCGTCCGCCCGCACCCATCGCGACATGCCGAGGTAGATGGCGGCCAGCCGCACACCCAGCCGCCCCGCTCCGCCCGGCCTCGATTGCGCCTGCGCCTTGGAGAGGTCCTGGCGAATCCAGTTCACCCCGTGGACCCAGCGCCGGTAGGTGCGCCGCGCGGTTTCGTAGCAGACCGCCTGGAAGGCCCGCGACGCGGCTGAAACGATGGTCAGGGCCCAGCTCCAAGGGCCGATCTGGTGCGCCAGGATCACGCCCAGGGTCAGATAGAGGATCAGGTGGCTGAGGTGGTCGCAGACGCCGTCGACGATCTCTCCGACCGGCGAACTCCGGCCCGTGCGCCGGGCGAGGTCTCCGTCGGCGCCGTCGAACACATGCCAGAGGAAATGAAAGGCCAGGCCCGCGAAGGCGCCGCCCGGCCAGGGCAGCAGCGCGTAGCAGGCGCAAGCCAGGGCCATCATCACCACGCTGAGCGCCGAGACGGCGTTGGGCGAAATGCCAGTGGGGATCAGGAGGTTGACCAGCATCCGGGCGGTGGGATGCACGAGGTAGCGGTTGAGCGGCTCCTCGATCTCCAGCGGCCTGGACTGCGAAGGCGCCGCGGCGTTCGGCGAGCCGGCCTTCGCCCGT
>DATCFQ010000580.1:0-2961 GCA_036509495.1 Caulobacteraceae bacterium | reverse complement strand
ATGGCCAAGATGAACTCCAACCAGTTCTATTTCGGCGGCACCTCGCTGCTCATCGTGGTGTCGGTGACCATGGACACGGTCGCCCAAATCCAGTCGTATCTCCTGGCGCACCAGTACGAGGGACTCATCAAGAAGTCCCGGCTGCGGGGGAGGGCGCGCTGAGGCTGACCAGGTCGCCCCCCGGGGCGGCCGGGCGGTCTTCGGTGCGGTTGGGCCAGGGGAGGACGCGTCAGTGAATATCGTTCTGTTCGGACCGCCGGCGGCGGGCAAGGGCACTCAGGCCAAGCGCCTGGTGGCCGACCGGCGCATGGTCCAGCTCTCGACCGGCGACATGCTGCGCGAGGAGCGGGCCTCGGGCTCTGAGCTCGGTAAACGAGCGGCAGGCATCATGGATCGGGGGGCGCTTGTTCCCGACGAGACGGTCATCACGCTCATCGAGAAGACCTTGCCGCGGGCGGAGTCCGCCGGCGGGGCCATCTTCGACGGCTTTCCGCGGACCGTCGCCCAGGCCGAGGCGCTTGACGCGCTTCTCGAGAGCCGCGCTTCCGAGATTGATATTGTCATTCGACTGTTGGTGGACGACAGGGCGCTGATCGACCGCGTCGCCAAGCGCTTCGCCGAACAAGGGCGCTCGGATGACAATCCCGAAGCCTTTGAAGTGCGGCTCGACGAATACAACCGGCAGACCGCGCCGCTGCTTCCGTTCTACCGGGCCCAGGGCAAGCTGGTGGAGATTGACGGCATGGCCCCGATCGACCAGGTCGCGCGGGAGATCGATCGCGTGCTCGGCGTCGGGGCGACCGCGCGCGCCTGAGCGCGTGGTCAGGGATAGCCGTAGCGTCTGGCCAGGGCCTCCAGGGGCCCGAGGGCGGCCTCGGCTAGGCTTGCCTCGGCCCGCATCCGCTCGCGCACCCGGCCCTTGCCGGCGTCGATCGGCGCCTCGCTCAAGATCTCCGAAGTGATCTCGGCCTTCAGCCCCAGCGCGGCGCGGACCTGACCGAGCACCGCCTCGGGCGCAGCGCATAGGTCCTCGAAGCGGATTTCGATGGCGGCCGGCGCCGCGGCCATGGCGTCTTGGGCCGCCAGCACATAGGCCTCCCAGAGGGCCATCCAGAACCGGACCCTGGTGGGCCGCTGCTCGTCCAGGCGGACGAACTGCTCGTAGAGTTCCGGCAAGGTCCCCAGCGTCGCCACCGGATCGCGCAGCAGGTGGACGATGCGGGCCTGCGGAAACGCCTTCAGCCAGGCCCGGGCGGTCAGGCCGTTGCGCGGATCCTTGAAGCCCCAGGTCTGGCCGGGCTGCAGTCCGACGAGGGCCATGCGCCAGGCCAGCCGCGCCGGCGAGACGATCTCCGGATCCGGGTCGCGGAGGCCGAGACGGTCCGGGTCCATGCAGCCGGGCTGCAGGATCGAGTTCAGCTGGATCACATAGGTCCATTCGTACTGGTAGGCGTTGATCCGCTGGGTGACTCCCAGCGCGGCCAGCTGCCGGGCCAGGAGCCGGGTGCCGGAGTGGTGAAAGCCGCAGATCACCACCGGCCGGTGGAACTCCGGATCGGCGAGCAGCCGGCCGGCCATCTCCATGGCTTGGGCCAGACCGCCGTGGGCCTCGGCCATCTCGGCGCGGCAGCGCGTAAGCAGCCCATTGCGGCGCGGGGCGGGCGCGAAACAATCGAGGGCGTCGTCGACGCAGGGGCTGAGGTCGGCGCCGTGTTTTTCGGCGGCCTTGAAGTAGGGATCCTCGCCTGAGACCCGCACGAAGTCCGCGAAGCGCTCCGGATGGCCGAGGGCCAGCTCGGCGAAGGCCGGATCGGTGTAGAGGCTGCGGACCAGCCGCCAGGCGGCGTCGATACCCTCAGGGTCGGCCGGGGCGAGGCGCTGGACCATCTGCGCCAGAAAGCTGAACAGCCGCACCGCCAGATCGGCGCCGAAGGCGTCGGCCCGCTCGCCGTCGCCCATCGAAATCCAGAGCCCCAGGACCCCGAGCCAGACCCGCGCCTTGGCCTCCGGATCGAGCGGCGCCTTCAAGGCCGCCGCGATGGCGCGCCAGCCCTTGGCGCGCCCGGGCAGATTTTCGATGACCCGGGCCAGGTGGGCGAGGGCTTCCTCGGCCCGCCCGAGTTCCGCCAGCACGACCACGAGGCGCTCGCGGACGGCGGGGTCGTCGCCGGACGCCAGGGCCGCAGATAGCTGGCGGACTTCCGTCTCGGCGTCGGCGGACATCTAGAGCATGCCCCACCTAGATTGGACCGTCTGCGCCGCCGCATTTTGTCGAGCGGGCAGGAGAAGGCCGCAGCCGGTAGCGGGGCTACCGGCAAGGTCTTCGACGCACCCGCTCGGCAAAAGGCGGCGGCCCTCCGGGTCGAGCTGGAGCGGCCGCCCGCGGCGTTGCGCCGCTCGACCGATGCCCCGCATCGCCCTTCGCGTCGCGTCTGGCGGTTCGACTCGCCCCAGCTCGACGCAGATGGTCCAATCTAGGCGGGGCATGCTCTAGGCCTTGGCGTCGAGCTGTTTGCGAAGGGCGGCGATCTCGGCCTCCTGCCGGGCGAGGAGGTCCCGGGCGCGCTTCAAGGCGCCGGTGCGGCGTTCCAGGCGGTTCTCCGCCTCGGCCAGCCGGGCGCTGAGGCGCATCGCTTCGGCTTCCAGCGCCTTGGCGGCGTCCAGCAGGCTGCCCGATGAGGTGAAGCCCTCGACCATGCCGTTGAGCTCGGCGGTCATGCGCGACCTGGGCGCCAGGACGCCGAGGCCGTTGAACAGCGGCAGGGTGCAAAATTCCAGATCGAAGGGTGCATTGGCGATGAAATCCTCCATGGCGGTCAGGACGCCGTTGTGCGGCCCGCCCTCGTGGGTGGCGTTGGCGAAGCGGCTGTTCAAGCCGTCCTCGGCCAGGCCTTGCTGGTCAGGATCCAGCCCCTGATAGGCGAACGGGTGCTTTTCCTCGACCGCGTCGGGGTTGGGATA
>DATCFQ010000579.1:0-7785 GCA_036509495.1 Caulobacteraceae bacterium | reverse complement strand
TCGCCATCCGCCAGGGGATCACCTGCCTGAACACCCCCGGCACGGTCGACAGCGACTATCGCGGCGAGGTGAAGGTGATCCTGATCAACCTCGGCGAAGAGGACGCGATGATCCGGCGCGGCGACCGCATCGCCCAGATGGTGATCTGCCCGGTGACCCAGGCCGACTGGGTCGAGTCCGAGACTCTGGACGAGACCTCCAGGGGCGCCGGCGGATTCGGTTCGACCGGCGGGGTCTGACCGCACAGGAAAGAGTCGCGTTAAGCCCTTTACAGGCCGAATCAATTTCCCTATTTGCGCACTTCCGGCGGACCCGTGGGTATCGCTGCTAACGCCGGCCTGGGTTCAACAATTTACAGGGGGTTTTGTGCGTTGCACACACACCATACGCCCCTGGACCTGGTCCGCGAGCGGTCCCCGGAACGTCCTGTCGCCCTCGTGCGACCGGCCGCCCTGGTCGTAGCGGCCCGCTGGTTCAGAGACAGATTCAAGGACGACGTCCTCTACGCCGTCAAAGCCAATCCATCGCCGTGGGTGATCAAGACCCTGGTGAAGGAAGGGATTTGCGCGTTCGACGTGGCCTCGATCCCCGAGATCGAGCTGGTGGCCGAGCATGCGCCCGGCGCCCGCATGGCCTTCATGCATCCGGTCAAGAGCCGCAAAGCCATCTCGAAGGCCTACTTCGATCATGGCGTGCGCACCTTCGCCCTGGATTCGCATGAGGAGCTGGCCAAGCTGATCGACGCGACCGGCCAGGCCCGCGACCTCAATCTGATGGTCCGGCTGGCCGCGCCCAATCACGGCTCGGCCTATCCCTTGTCGGGCAAGTTCGGTGTCGAGCCGGAGGCGGCGACCTCGCTGCTGCTGGCTGCCCGCCGGGCGACTCAGGACCTGATGGGCGTCTCCTTCCACGTCGGCTCGCAGTGCATGCGGCCGACCGCCTACCAGGGCGCCATGAGCGCGGCCTCCCGCGCCCTGGTCCGCGCCGGCGTCTTCGCCGACGTGGTCGACGTAGGCGGAGGCTTCCCGTCGGTCTATCCCGGCATGGCCCCGCCCCCGCTCGACGACTATGCCGACTCCATCCAGCGCGGCTTCGCCGAGATGATGGTGCGCGAGACCACCGAGCTGTGGTGCGAGCCCGGCCGGGCGCTGGTGGCGGAATCCTCGTCGATCCTGGTCAAGGTCGAGCTGCGCAAGGGCGACGCGCTTTATCTGAACGACGGCTCCTACGGGAACCTGTTCGATGCGGCGCACACCAAGTGGCCCTTCCCGGTGAAGCTGGTCCGCGACGGCGAGGCCTCGGCCAACCTCAAGGCGTTCCGCTTCTTTGGACCGACCTGCGACTCCCTCGACGCCATGCCCGGGCCGTTCTGGCTGCCCGACGATATCGACGAGGGCGACTACATCGAGATCGGCATGCTGGGCGCCTATGGCGTGGCCATGGCCACGCGCTTCAACGGCTTCGGCAAGACCGACACGGTGGTCGTCGAGGATCCGCCCATGGCCTCGATGCATGGGCTCGCCCCCCGCTCGATCTCCACGCCGCGCCTGGAAGGCGAGACCGTGGTCCGGCTGAAAGCCCGCCGAGGCAAGCGCCGGCGGCGGTAGGCTAGACCCTCGCGCCCGACACCAGGGGCGCCTCGGCGAACTGGCCGCCCTTGCGGTAGCGATAGAGATAGGTCGAGGCGATGGCTTCGACTGCGGTCGGGGTCACGCCCAGCTCGCGCAGGCCCGGCAGGGTGGCGCTGGCGACATTGTCGTGGGTGAGCAGCTCGACCTGGTCGGAGGTCAGGGGCGGGGCGAACGGCGAGACGGCGGCGATCAGGTCGCCCGCGCCGCCAATGGCGCGCGCCAGGGGCCAGGGCAACGGAAGCAGCAGGCGCTCGCGCCCCGTCTCCCGCAGCACCAGCTGCATCAGCTCCCGGAAGCTGAACACCCCCGGACCGCCGAGTTCATAGGTCTTGCCGGCGGCCGCCGGGTTGGTGATGCAGGCGGTGATCGCCGCAGCCACGTCGACGACGAACACCGGCTGGAAGCGGGTGTGGCCGCCGCCCGGCAGCGGCAGCACCGGCGAGTGGGCGGCGAGCCCCCCGAAGCGATTGAAGAAGTCGTCCTCCGGCCCGAACACGATCGACGGCCGCACCACCGTGGCGGTGTTCACGGCCTCGCGCGTCGCCGCTTCGCCCTCGGCCTTGGTGCGGGCGTATTTGGACGCGGAGTCGGGATCGGCGCCGATCGCCGACACCTGCACCAGGGTCTGGATCCCACGCGCTCTCGCCGCCTCGGCGATGTTGCGGGCGCCCTGGGCGTGCAGGCTGTGGAAGCGCTGGCGGCCCTGCTCATAGAGCACCCCCACCAGATTGACGCAGGCGTCCGCGCCTTCGAGCGCCCGATCGACGGACGCCGGCATGCGGACATTGGCCTGCACGACCTGGATCTGCCCGACCTCGCCCATCAAGGGCGCCCGGTAGGCCAGATTGGTGCGCCGGCAGGCCACGCGCACGCGGTAGCCGTGCTTGGCCAGGGCGCGGGTCACCTGCATGCCCAAGAAGCCCGAGCCGCCGAACACCGTGACCAAACCCTGCATCGCCGCGCCTTCCGATTGCGCGCCTCGATAGACGAGCCGCAGGCGCGGTGCAATGACGCCCCCGGGCGCCCTTGACCCTCCCATTGCGCCGCTATAGTCCGCGCCAATTCGATCGCAGCACCAGGAGTCGCCGGCATGGCCGAGCACGCCACCGATTACACCCACGGCGACATGGACATCGCCGAACAGAGCGCGTCGTTCGACCTGTTCGTCCGCTTCGCCAAGTGGGGCAGCCTGGCGGTCGCGGTGACCGTGCTGTGGGCCACCCTGATGTTCTGCACCGCCACCGGCTTCGTCGGCTCGCTGGTCGCCGCGGCGGTGCTGCTGGCGGCGGGCGTCTACCTGCTGCGTGAGAAGGCGCAGCCGGCGCACTAGCCCCTTGCGGGCTCCGCCGGCCCCGCCGGCCAATTCCACTGGACAATCGAGTCGCCCGCCCCGTTAACTCGGGGCGGATTTTTCGATTCGGGGTGGACGCGGATGGCGCGAATCGCCGTGACGCGCGAACGGCGGGATGACGAAACCCGCGTCGCAGCGACGCCTGAGACAGTGAAGAAGCTGTCCGCGCTTGGCTTTTCCGTCATCGTCGAGACCGGCGCAGGCGTCGGCGCCTCGATTTCCGACGCAGATTATCAGGCGGCCGGCGCGGAGATCGCGGCCAGCGCCGCGGCGGCGCTGAAGACCGCCGACGTGCTGCTCAAGGTGCGCGGGCCTTCGCCCGAAGAGATCAAGGCGCTGAAGTCCGGCGCCATCGTGATCGCCCTGCTCAATCCCTTCCAGGAACGCGAGACCCTGGACGCCCTGGCCAGCAAGGGCGCCGCCGCCTTCGCCATGGAGTTCGTGCCGCGCATCACCCGCGCCCAGGTGATGGACGTGCTGTCCAGCCAGGCCAACCTCGCCGGCTACCGCGCGGTGATCGAGGCGGCGGAGGTCTACGGCCGGGTGCTGCCGATGATGATGACGGCGGCCGGCACGGTCGCCCCCGCCAAGGTCTTCGTCATGGGCGCCGGCGTCGCCGGCCTGCAGGCCATCGCCACCGCCCGGCGGCTGGGCGCGGTGGTCACCGCCACCGACGTGCGCCCGGCGGCCAAGGAGCAGGTCGAAAGCCTGGGGGCCAAGTTCGTCGCCGTCCAGGACGAGGAGTTCAAGGCCGCCGAGACCGCCGCCGGCTACGCCAAGGAGATGAGCGCCGACTACCAGGCCAAACAGGCCGCCCTGGTCGCCGAACACATCAAGAAGCAGGACGTGGTGATCACCACCGCCCTGATCCCCGGCCGGGCCGCGCCCCGTCTGGTCTCCGCGGCCCACGTGGCCTCCATGCGTCCGGGCTCGGTGCTGGTCGACCTGGCGGTCGAGCAGGGCGGCAATATCGAAGGCTCCGCGCCCGGCCGGATCGTCGAGACCGGCGGGGTCAAGATCGTCGGCTACGCCAACATCCCCGGCCGCATCGCCGCGGACGCCTCGGCGCTCTATGCCCGCAACCTGGTCGCCTTCGCGGGCCTGCTGATGAACACCGAGGGCCAGCTCGAGCCCGACTTCGCCGACGAGATCCTGAAGGCGGCCCTGGTCACCCAGGGCGGCGCGATCGTCCACCCGGCGTTGGGCCGCTGATCTGAAAGGAGAGCCATGATGGAAGCCGTCGACCCTACCGTCTTCCGGCTGGCGATCTTCGTCCTCGCCATTTTCGTCGGCTATTATGTGGTCTGGAGCGTGACGCCGGCGCTGCACACGCCCTTGATGAGCGTCACCAACGCCATCTCCTCGGTGATCATCGTCGGCGCGCTCCTCGCCGCCGCCGCCCATAGCGGCCATGGCTCGCCGGGCTCGATGTGGATCTCCAAGGGCGCGGGCGCCGTCGCCGCAGGCCTGGCGGCCGTCAACATCTTCGGCGGCTTCCTGGTCACCCAGCGCATGCTGGCCATGTACCGCAAGAAGGAGCGCGCGCCGCCGCGAGGCGAAGGGGCGTGACGGCATCGCCCTTCATCGTCTGGCTGGGTTGGGCCTGCTACGCGGGAGCGGCCTTCGCCATCGTGGTCTATCTGGCGCACCTCTTGGGCTCCCAGCCGCACAAGCGGCCGTGGGGCGCGGCGGGATTGCTGTTCACCTCCCTCGCCCTCGGCCAGACGCCGTTCCTGTTCGAGGACGCCTATTCCGGCGGCCAGATCACCCGCGCGGTGATCGTGGCGGCCTGCCTGCTGGCCGCCCTGGCCTTCCAGGCCTACGCCCTGCTGCGCCTGCGCGCCGGCGAGGCCGCGGGCCTGCCCGCGCCGGCCCAGGGCGCTCCAGAGTTCGAGCCCCAGCCCGCCCCGCCTCCGGCCGAAGGGTCCGACGCATGAACGCCAACCTCGCCGCCGTCGCCTATCTGGTTTCAGGCGTGCTGTTCATCCTGGCGCTCAGGGGCCTGTCCAGCCCGGAGACCAGCCGGCGAGGCAACACCCTGGGCATGATCGGCATGGCCATCGCGGTGGCCACCACCATCCTGACCCTGTGGAGCGCCGGCGCCCTGGATCCGGTCACCATCGGCATGATCCTGGCCGGGGTGCTGATCGGGGGGACCATCGGCGCCATCACCGCCCGGCGCATCGCCATGACCGCCATGCCGCAGCTGGTGGCCTTCTTCCATTCCCTGGTCGGCCTGGCCGCCTGCCTGGTCGCCACCGCCGCCCTGTTCACCCCCTCGGCCTATGGCATCGCCCTGCCGGACGGCTCGGTGCGGCTGGAGTCCCTGATCGAGCTGTCGGTCGGCGTGGCCATCGGCGCGGTGACCTTCACCGGCTCGCTGATCGCCTTCGCCAAGCTGAACGGCAACATGTCGGGCGCGCCGATCCTCCTGCCGGGGCGGCATCTGCTGAACATCGCCATCGCGCTGACGGTGATCGCGCTTGTCGTCGTGCTGGTCGCCTCGGGCGGCGACGCCAAATGGGCGTTCTGGGGCGTTTTCGCCCTGGCGCTGGTGGCGGGGGTCACCCTGATCGTGCCGATCGGCGGCGCCGACATGCCGGTCGTGGTCTCGATGCTCAACAGCTATTCGGGCTGGGCGGCCGCGGCCCTGGGCTTCACCCTGCAGAACACCACCCTGATCATCACCGGGGCCCTGGTCGGCTCGTCGGGCGCCATCCTCAGCTACATCATGTGCAAGGGGATGAACCGCAGCTTCATCTCGGTGATCCTCGGCGGCTTCGGCGGCGACGTGGCGGCCGCGGCGGGCGACCAGGTCGAGACCCGGCCGGTGAAGCAGGGCTCGGCGGAGGACGCGGCCTTCATCATGAAGAACGCCTCCAAGGTGATCATCGTCCCCGGCTACGGCATGGCCGTCGCCCAGGCCCAGCACGCCCTGCGCGAGATGGCCGACCGGCTGAAGGCGCACGGCGTGGAGGTCAAATACGCCATCCATCCGGTCGCCGGCCGCATGCCGGGCCACATGAACGTGCTGCTGGCCGAGGCCAACGTCCCCTACGACGAGGTATTCGAGCTGGAGGACATCAATTCCGAGTTCGCCACCGCCGACGTGGCCTTCGTCATCGGCGCCAACGACGTGACCAACCCGGCCGCCAAGACCGACCCCAAGTCGCCGATCTACGGCATGCCGGTGCTGGACGTGGAGCGCGCCCGCACGGTGCTGTTCGTCAAGCGCAGCATGGGCTCGGGCTATGCCGGGGTGGAGAACGAGCTGTTCTTCCGCGACAACACCATGATGCTGTTCTCCGACGCCAAGAAGATGGTCGAGGGCATCGTCAAGTCGCTCTAGCGCCCTGTCGGCAGCGCCTCGCTCGAGCAGCGGGCCTCCGGGAACACCGGATCGCAGATATAGACCTGGTTGGTCAGGTAGCGCGTGGCCTCTCCCTCCGCCTTGAGGAAGGCGATGGCCTGGTCCTGCTGGCCCGCGGCGAAGGTCGGGGCGCCGGGTTTGTCGGAGCCCGGGGTGCGGAAATCGCGGTCCACCACATAGAGCGCGTCGCTGCCCAGCACGGCCTTGAAGAAGATGTGGGCGCCGTAGGTCTGGCCTTTCTGGCGGCCGCAATAGAGCCGGCCATAGGCGACCGGGCGGCCCTGCTCCAGGGCCGAGGTGGGACCCACCGTCTCGACCGTCTCGCAGTTCTTGCTGAGATCGGCGAAGGCGGTGGAGATGAAGGCGCTGGGCTGGCCTCGGTATCCCGGCACCGATTGGGCGGTCAGGATGTCGTGGGGGTCTTCCGGCGTCTGGCCCTGCGGCATCTGCTCGCGGACGAACGTGCCGCCGCTCGTCTGGTTGATCACGTCATACCAGGGCGGGCCGGGATAGGGCTCGAGCACCAGCCGCTCCGCCGCCTGGGCCGCGCCGCCCACGGCCAGCGATCCGACCACCCCGACGAACGCCCGACTTATCCGCACCAGCGACCCCCGCTTGCCCGTGCGCAGGGTCGGCCGTCGTGGGCGCTTGTCAAGCCAGAGCGCGCTAGGCGGCGTCCTTGAAGTCCGCCATCTGGGCCGCCAGCGCCTTCTGGAACGCCGGCCGCGCCTCGCAGCGGGCGAGGTAGTCCCCGAGCCCGGCTTCGTCGACCAGATCGGTGTTGCGAGCCATCCGGAGCACGCTGGCCATCATCAGATCGGCGGCGGTGAAGCCCCCTTCGAGGTAATCGCGGCCGGCCAGGGAATCGGCCAGGCCCTTGAACCGGCGCTGGACGAAGGCCTCGACCTCGGGCCGGCGGACCTTGGCCCACGCCTTGTCGGCATGCATGAAGTCGATCAGGACCAGTTCCTGCAGCGGGGGCTCGACCGAATTGATCGCCGCGAACAGCCAGCAGGTCATCGCGGCCTTGGCCCGGACGTCCTCCGGCGCCAGGGCGGGGCTCTTCTCAGCGATATGCAGGACGATGGCGCCGCTCTCGAATAGCCGCAGGCCGTCCTCCTCGTAGGCCGGGACCTGGCTCCAGGGCTGCCACTCGCGGTAGTCGGCCGGCTTGTCCTGCAGATCGATCAGCTGGACGCGGTAGGGCAGGCCAGCCTCCTCGAGCGCCCAACGGACCCTGAGGTCGCGGACCAGTCCTCGGACAATGGGCGGGACCCAGCTGTAGGCGGTGACGGTGATCATGCGGCGCTCCCTGGTGGCGGCTCATCGATTCCTAGGACGAATAGGCGGCGGCGACTCCGACAAGCCCAGAGGGATTGGCAGGCGCTGCTTGGGGACACGCCAATTCAGGCGGCGGCGGCCTCCGACGACAG
>DATCFQ010000578.1:0-7575 GCA_036509495.1 Caulobacteraceae bacterium | reverse complement strand
ACGCGGCGCCCGAGCCCCTGGCCTTCGATCCGGAGCGGCGACTGCTGGCCATGGAATTCCTGGCGCCCGAGGACCATCCGCTCTGGAAGGCCGAGCTGATGGCCGGCAGGGTCGATCCCGCCTTCGCGGCGCAGGTGGGCGAACGGCTCGGCCGCATCCATGCCGCCAGCGCCGCCGAGCCCGAACTCGCCTCGCAATTCGCCTCCGACGAGGGCTTCCACGCCCTGCGCATCGACGCCTATCTGCTGGCCACGGCCCGGCGCCGTCCCGAGGTCGCCACCGAGATCGCGGCCATCGCCCAGCGCACCGCCGGCTTCCGGATCGGCCTGGTGCACGGCGACGCCACCCCCAAGAACATCCTGACGGGGCCGAACGGGCCGGTGTTTCTGGATGCCGAGACCGCCTGGTGGGGCGATCCGGCCTTCGACGGGGCCTCGGTGCTCAACCACCTGCTCCTGAAGCGCCTGCCCGTCCGAGGCCGGGCGCGGGAACTCAACGACAGTTTCACCGCCATGGCCGGGGCTTGGCTGGAGCAGATCGACTTCGAGCCCCGGGCCGCGATCGAGCGGCGGGCGGCCAGCCTGCTGCCGGCGCTGCTGCTGGCCCGAGTCGATGGCAAGTCGCCGGTCGAGTACATCGCCACCGACGCCGAGCGCGATCTGGTCCGCGGCGTCGCCGTCCCGCTCTTGCAGACGCCGCCGGAAACCCTTGAAGCGGTCCGGGCGGCGTGGGATCGGACTCTCAGTCATTAGGGAGCGGGCCAAGCCGCTGCCAAGCCAGGGAGGCCGCGCCATGCCGGACGAAAACGCCTACGAAGAGGGACTGGATATCCGCCGCCAGATGTGGGGCGAGGACGGGGCCGACAAGCGCATCGCCGCCGCCAGCGGTTTCAACCGTCCGTTCGAGGACTTCGTCACCGAATACTGCTTCGGCAAGGTCTGGGGCCGGTCTGAGCTCGACCACAAGACCCGCTCGATGCTGACCATCGCCATACTGGCGGTGCTGAGCCGGCCCAACCAGCTGCGCAGCCACGTGCAGGGCGCGATCAAGAACGGCGTCACGCCGGAGGAAATCCGCGAGGTGCTGATCCACGTGATGATCTATGGCGGCGTGCCGGCGGCGGCCGACAGCTTCATGCACGCCCGCGAGGTGCTGAAGGACCTGGGGCTCGACAAATGAGAGTTGGATTCATCGGCATCGGCGTCATGGGCTGGCCCATGGCGGCCAACATCCTCAAGGGCGGCCACGACCTGACCGTCTTCGACCTGGACCGCGACGCCCTGCAGCGGTTCTCGCGCGAGGTCGGCGGCAAGGCGGCGGACGGCATCGCCGAGCTCGCCGGCGCCGAGGTGGTGGTCACCATGCTGCCCACCTCCAAGCACGTCCGCCAGGCGCTGGTGGACAGCGAGGGCGGGGCCTTCCTGAAGGCGGTCCAGCCGGGCCTGATCGTCATCGACATGAGCTCCTCCGAGCCCGGCGACTCCCAGAGGCTGGGCCCCATCCTCGCCGAGCACGGCGCCATCCTGATCGACGCTCCGGTCTCGGGGGCCAGGCCGCGCGCCGCCACCGGGACCCTGGCCCTGATGATCGGCGGCGACGACGAGGCCGCCATCGAGAAGGCCACACCGATCCTGCAATGCATGGGCGACCGGCTGTTCCGCACCGGCCCCCTGGGCTCAGGCCACGCCATGAAGGCCTTGAACAACTATGTGGCGGCCACCGGGCTCGCCGCCGCCTGCGAGGCGGTGCTGATCGGCCAGCGCTTCGGCCTGGACGGCGAGGTCATGGCCGACATCCTGAACGTCTCGACCGGCAAGAACTTCGCCACCGAGAACCTTTTGAAGCAGCACATCCTGTCGGGCTCGTTCTCGGCCGGGTTCACCCTGGGCCTGATGACCAAGGACGTGACCATCGCCGCCGATCTCGGCGAACAGGTGAACCTCGACGCCCCGCTCTCGCGGCTGGTGCGCGAGCGCTTCATCCAGGCGCGCGACAAGGTGGGCGCCGGGCGGGACAATTCGGCCTGCATCCTGGCCTGGGACGAAGACCTGGGGTGAAGGGGCCGCCGACCTGACCAATCCCCGTCAGGCCGGATCCATGCCGTGCCGGCGCTTGAGGTCGGCGGTTTCGGGCGAGGCGAGATAGGCGATCAGCGCCCGGGCCTCGTCCGGCCGGCTCGAGGCGCTGCAGACGCCGGCGGCGAACACCGTCACCGCCTGGATCTCCGGCGGCAGCGGCCCGACGATCTCGATGCCGTCCACGCCCAGGAACTCGCTGAGCTGCTGGAAGCCGAGGTCGGCGTCGCCCTGGGCCACCAGCGAGCCCACCGGCACGCCCGGCGGCGCCTTGACCATGCGATCCGCCCCCTCCGGCAGAAGGCCCCACCCCGTGCAGAGCTGCAGCAGGTGATCGCCGCTGGGGCCGGTGGAATATCCGACCTTGCGGGCCGCCCCGACCGCCCGCTGCACCGCCGCCTCATTGCCGATGTCCGGGTGCGGGGCGCCCGAGCGGACCACGATCGCCATGCCCGAGCGGGTGAAGCCCCGGATGCTCCCGGCCAGGAGATGACCCTCGGCCTCCAATTGGGACATGACGCCCGAAGCCAGGACGACGACGTCGGTGACCTCGCCGGCGCGGATCAGCTTGGCGGCATCGACGCCGCCCATCGATCGGATCGCCACCTCGATGCCCGAGGCGTCCTGATAGCGCCCGGAAAGCTCGCCCAGGATGACCCGGGTCGCCATGGACGAAACGCCGGTGATGACTGTGCTCATGGTCGTGACCTGGATGGCTCCAAGGGTGCGCGGGCGATGCGGCGACAGCTATAGCGGTCATCCTCGCCTACGGAAGACCCGGGCGGGGCGAGGGCCGCCGAGGCGGGGCGAATCGGTGTGATACACTGGTCCATGGCGCCTATCCGGCTGATCGCGACCGACCTCGACGGCACTCTGCTGCGCAGCGACGGGAGCATTTCGGCCCGCACCCGGGACGCCATCGCCGCCGCCGAGGATCGCGGCCTCCTTTTCGCGTTCGTCACCGCCCGGCCGCCCCGCTACATCGAAAGCCTCGCCAAAGCGGGCGGCGTCACGGGCCTGGCGGTCTGCTCCAATGGCGCCATCCTCTACGACATCGGCCGCCGCGCAGTGCTGCACCACCAGCGCGTGGCCCCCGACCTCGCGCGCGACCTGATCCTCGCCATCCGCACGGCCCTGCCGGAAATCGCCTTCGCCGCCGAGCACGGCGACCGTATCGGCTACGAGCCCGGCTTTCCCGTGTTCGCCGAAGATCCGGATCCGCGCGTGGACCACATCCACGCCTTCTGCGACGAGGACCTCACCAAGCTCCTGCTGCACCATCCCCTGCACGCCGCCGAAGCCCTGGCCGCCCTGGTGCGCCAAGAGGTGGGCGAACGCGCCGAGGTGATCCACTCCGGCGGGCCCCAGGTCATCGAGATCGCCGCGGCCGGCGTCTCCAAGGCCACCGGTTTGGCCCGGCTCTGCGACACGCTCGGGATCCATGCCGCCGAGGTGATCGCCTTCGGCGACATGCCCAACGACCTGCCCATGCTCGGATTCGCCGGCCGCGCCGTGGCCGTCGCCAACGCCCACCGCGAGGTGCTGGCCGCCGCCGACGAGGTCACGGCCTGCAACGACGAGGACGGTGTCGCCCTCAGGATCGAGGCGCTGCTGGGGGCCTGAGGGGCCGTCTGTCAGCATGCCGGTCGCCTTCAACCACCGCAGCATGACGAACGACCGGCGCGTCGGCCGACAACCAGCCTGCTGGTGTAGCGGTTCGCCTGGAATTGGACCAAGCTGGCCCCAACGCGGCGCAGGTCGCTGGCCGGGGAGCTGACAATGACAAGACACCATGGCGTGGCCCTGATGTTGGCGGCGGCAACGGTCGCACTGGCCATGGGCGCGGGGAGCGGCCAGGCGGCTCCGACCGATCCGGCGTCCCTGCGCCCATCGTTCCTGAAGTTCACCGTGTCGAACCTCCCGGCCATGCAGGCCTTCTACGAGAAGGCTTTCGGCATGACCCAACAGAAGCGCCTCGATAACCCTGGCAGCACCGAAGTCATCCTCACCAGCCCGAGCGCCGGCGCCGACCTCGCCCTGGTGTTCTACAAGGACGGCCGCAAGGTCAGCCTGGGCAACGCCAACGGGCCCATCGGCTTCTACCTGCAGGACGTCGACAGCGCGTACACCAAAGCCATGGCCGCCGGGGCCACGTCGCGGACCGCCCCCAGGACCGGTGGCGACGCCAGGGTCGCTGTGGTCGCCGATCCCGAAGGCCACGACATCGAACTGCTGCACCTGAACTAGGGCCACAGGTTTCGGCTGGCCGCGAGCGCCGGGGCGGGCTACGCGCCGGCCATGTCCTCTCCTGTCCGCATCTGGCTTGAGATTTCCCACCATGCCGTCTTCCGCGTCGGCGGCTGGGCCTGGGTGCGCGCGGACGGAGTCTCGGTGTCGGGCCATGCCGGCGGCGACCGGCGCATCGACCTCGAGCGTGCGGCCCTGGCCGGACTGGTCGCCGCCCTCGGCCAGGCGCCCGGGCGGCGGGCGGTGCAGCTTCACACCGCATCCGATCTCCTGGCCGCCATTCCCGACCGCATCAAGGCCGCCCAGGCCGGCGAGGATCCCCCCTCCGACAACCTCGACCTCTGGGCCAAGGCGACGACCCTGTTGGCTTCAGCGCCGGTGGCGATCGTCCGGGCGCCCCGGACTCCAGGCGCGCCTGCAGCCTTCGCCGCCGCCTGGGCTGAGTTCGCTCGCGACAAGGCGGGGGGCAAGGGGGCGTTCATCTCCCCGATCCCGAAGGCGAACCTGGCGAAAGCGGGCATCGCGCATTTTTCGCCTTGACCTTATTTCGATAGTTGGCGAAATAGCGAACCTGTCGTTCAAGCCGTCCCAGGACACCCCCGATGTTTCGCTTGAGTTCATTGTTCGGCGCCCTGGCCGTGGCGCTGGCCGTATCGATCTGCGGCGCCGCCGTGGCCCAGACCCAGAACGAGATCCTGGGCGCCTGGCACGGGACGCTGACGTCAAGAAACAATGCCGCCTCCACGGTGCTCCTGACCGTCCGCAAGGGCCCTGACGGCGCCCTGGAGGCCGGGTTCAGCCAGCCCTTCAGCGGCCTCACCGCCGAGGTCCCGGTCTCGAACATTTCAGTCAAGGACGGAACGCTGGACTTCTCCATCGCCCGGGCCAACGCCGCCTTCGAGGGGAAATGGAACGCCGGCGCGCGCAGGTGGGAAGGCGTCCTGAAGCGAGGCTCCATCGAGATGCCGCTGTCGCTGGAAGCCGGCAAGCTTCCGCCAAGGGCGGTGGTCGCCGAAATGGACGGGGTCTGGCAGGGGTCGATCGAGCGCAATGGCGGCAGGTTGCGCCTCGTGCTCAGGATCGCCACCGGCGGCTTCGGCACGGTGGTCGCGCTGGATTCGCCGGACCAGCTCTCCTACGGCCAGGAGATTCCCGTGCTCGGCCGAGACGGCGACCGGGTTCGCGTCGGCGATCCGGGGACCCAGCTCTCCTATGACGCCATGCTCTCCAACGACCGCTCAAGTATGAGCGGTGTCTGGAAACATCCCGGTCTGCCGGACGCCCAGGTGACCTTCACGCGCGCCGCCGGCCCCGTCGGCCGGTTCGGGACAGACCGTCCGCAGACGCCCAAGCCGCCCTTCGACTACCACGTGGAAGACGTGAATTTCGGCAATCCCTTCGAGCAGGGCGTCAGCCTCGCCGGGACCCTGACCCTGCCCAAGGGGAAAGGGCCGTTCCCCGCCGCCATTCTCATCGTCGGCTCGGGCGGCAACGACCGGGATGACACGAACCTCGGCCACAAGACCTTCGCCGTGATCGCCGATCATCTGACCCGTCACGGCGTCGCCGTTCTGAGGTACGACTCACGCGGGTTCGGCGGTTCCAAAGGCGACATGGCCTCGGCGAGCACAGCGGACCTGGCCACCGACGCCAATTCCGCAGCCCGCTATCTGATGAGCCGGCCCGAGATCCGGAAGGATGCGATCGGCTTCGTCGGTCATTCCGAAGGCGGGGTCACCGCGCCCGTCGCCATGGCCTCCAACCCGCGGATCGCCTTCCTGGTGATGCTGGCGGGACCGGGCGAGCCCTGGACCAAGATGCTGTTGTCGCAGCGCCGGCTCATGCGTCTGAGCCAGGGCAAGTCCCAGCAGGAGCTGGACCGGACCGAACCGCTGGTGGCGGCGGCCTATCGCGCCGTCGCCAATGCCGGCAGCGAAGAGGCTGGGATCAAGGCCCTCCGGCCGCTGCTCACGCCAGACACCATGGCCGCCCTGGGCGATGCCGGCCAGGACCGGGATGTCGTGGCCCGGCAGATGAACGGCCCTTGGACCCGCTACCTGTTCCGCTACGATCCGGCGGTGAACCTGAGGAAGATCCGCGTGCCGGTTCTGGTCATGATCGGCTCGCTCGACATGCAGGCGCCGCCCGACGAGAACCTGCCGGTCCTCAAGGCGGCGCTGACGGGCAGCCGGGACGTGACCATCAAGGAGATCCCCAACCTCAACCACTTGTTCCAGACCGCCAAGACCGGCGCGCCGGGGGAATACGCCGACATCCGGGAGACCTTCGCGCCCATCGCGCTCGACATCATGACGGACTGGCTCACCAAGCGCTTTGTCAAGACGCAGGACGGCCGATGAACAAGGTCTTCAAGGCCCTGTCCGACCCGACCCGCCGGCGCGTGCTGCAGCTGCTGCGCCAGGGCCCAATGACGGCCGGCGAACTCGCCGAGGAGTTCGCGGTGGCGAAGTCGACCATGTCGGCGCATTTCGCGGCGCTGCGCGAGGCCGATCTGATCGACGCCAGGAAGGCCGGCGCCACCATCACCTATCGCCTGAAGATGTCGGTGCTCGAGGACGCGCTGCTCGGCTTCACCCAGGCTTTCGGGCTGGAGTTCAAGGACAGCATGCCCGAACCGCCCGTCGGTGACCTCCAGGAGGAAACCTGAAATGACCCCGACCAGGACCTTGTCCAGGTTCGCGCTGGCGATGATGGCGCTCCCGGTCGTCCTCGGCGCCTTGCTGTGCTTCGTCCGCCCCGCCGCGGCGTGGCTATGGATCTTCGCGATGCTGATCTTGCCGGCGTCGTGGCTCGGCATCAGGGAGGCCGTCAAGGCCGTCGGAAAGACGACGGCCGGCGGCATGATGATCCCGGTCGAAGATCCGGTGGATGCCCGCAAGGCGATCTCCTTCGCGATGGCCTTCGCGAGCCTGGTCATCGCTATTCCCTTGGCAGCCAGACTTGCCGATGCGCTCGGGCTCATCGACCCGTCCCTGGCGGACGCCATCGCCACGCGCTGGACCAACGTCGTCGCCGGCGGCTATTTCGTCCTTCGCGGCAACCGCCTGCCCAAGATCCTGACGCCCTTGTCGGATCTCCGCTGCGCCCCGGCGACCATGCTGACCCTGCAACGTGGCGCCGGCTGGATCTTCATCCTGGCCGGGCTGGCCTATGCCGTCCTCTGGCTCGCCCTGCCCGTGCGTCTGGCCGAGCCCATCGGCGCCGCGGTCATCGTCGCCGGAATCCTCGCGCC
>DATCFQ010000577.1:0-2575 GCA_036509495.1 Caulobacteraceae bacterium | reverse complement strand
GTGTGGCTCGACGCAAAATACTTTCGCGTCGGCCGGGCTTGGGCTTCTCTCAGCCACGCCAGACGCCAGCGCGACCGCTGATTTGCCCCTGAATGAGCCGATCTCAACGACAACTCCTTCGGAGCCGGCGCGAGCATACCGTCTGAGCGCCTGTCCTTCATCGACGCTGATGCCGCCCCTCGCGTGGCGCAGAAAACGCTCAACGTCGAACGTTTCGGCCGGATTGGCTGAGGACTGGCCAGCAGCGGCCGTCGTGTGTGCCGGCTTGATCCCGTGGGCGATGATGCGCGGCGGCATCATCACCGTCGCGACGCTGACGTCCTCGCAGCCCTGCATCAAGATCTCAGCGACCGCAGTGCGGCTAAACCGGTAGTAGTCACCCGGCGCTCCGTGGCACCGAAATGTCAGCGTCGCATTTTGCAGGTCCGCATCGCGCCGCTCGCCGTCCATCGGCATCCCCAGCCGCGAAAGCTCCCCCTCCTCGACGTAGCCGGGCACCCCGACCACAAACAAGCCGCCGGGGGCGAGCACGCGACGAATTTCGGCCAGGCTCAGCCAGAAGTAGGGGTCATGCTCAAATACCGCGTTCGACAATACACACCCGAAGCTCGCCGCCTCGAACGCTGAGAGATCGTTGGCGTCCATCTGGAGGATCTCAAACCCGCGGAATCTCCGCGGGGACTCTAGACTGACGCCAATCCGCTCGTGATCTTGGATGACATCGATGCTCAGCAGCGACCCGTTCGAAGGAATAGCGCCGACCTCGAGGATTCGGCCGAAAGGCTTCCGTTCTGCGAGAATCTGGCGAAACGCGTCGTGGATGAGAGGATGCAAGGCGTCGTCTCGGTGTCGGCAGATAGCGCGCGTCGATGACCCAACCTCCATAACAGCCATTCCATCTGCAGGCCACGGCCAGTCGAGATGACGCTCCCGCCGAAAGCGGACCACCGAAACCTGATGGAGGTGGGATCCGCCGCCCTTCCCTCACTGGATTCCCCCACTTCAAGAGCAGCTCCGCCGATCGACTTTCGCCCCTCCGGCACCCTTCTCATTGCTCACATAGTCGCCCAGGAACTCCGGAAGCAGGACCCCTGCCGACGATTCTCACCTTCGACGAACCGCTTCATCGACAACCCCAAGGCTGTGTCGATGGTCGATCCTAAGCTGCGTCGGGGCTTTCACAGCCTCCACCCATAGGTGAAGTTTGGAATGTCGGCTTCGGGCAGGACCGTCAGACCCCCGCCAAAGGCCGTCCGCCATCATCCACGATCCTGACTCTATCCCACGGTGCGACCAGCAGCGGATGGACCTCATCGGCCAGTTGATTGCCTACTTCCACTAGCACTACTTTGGCAGATTAATGGTTTGATGAATCTCGGGCTGTCAAGCTCTGGGTCGATAGGTGGCCTGGAGCAGTCAGATGGAACCGTCGACGCCGTTATGGCGTGAAGAGTTGGAGACTTGGCTGAAGCCGTTTGTGGCGGCGCTGGGAGATCGCCGGCGGGGGCGGATGTGTCCGCTGTACGTGGCGGGGCTGATCGGTCCGGGCGATCGCAAGAGCATTCAGCCGATGGCGGCCCGGCAAGGGGTCGCCGGCTATGACCAGCTGCACCACTTCATCGGCGCGGGGACGTGGGACCAGACGCCCTTGGAGAGAGTGCTATTGCAGGAGGCGGACCGACTGGTGGGCGGGGAGGATGCTTTCCTGATCATCGACGACACGGCCCTGCCGAAGAAGGGCGTGCATTCGGTGGGGGTGGCTCAGCAGTACGCCGGCGCACTGGGCAAGAACGCCAACTGCCAGGCCCTGGTGTCCACCACGCTCTCCAGGGGCGAGGTCCCGGTGATGATGGGTCTTCGCCTGTTTCTGCCGCAGAGCTGGACGAGCGATCCGGCCCGGATGACCCGAGCACGGGTGCCGCCCGAGCACCAGGCGCCGAAGACCAAGCCGCAGATCGCCCTTGAAGAGATCGATCGGATCCGGGCCACAGGCGTGCGCTTCGGGTGCGTGCTGGCGGACGCGGGCTATGGCGTGAGCGCGGGGTTCCGACAGGGCTTGAGCGAACGCGGGCTCAGCTGGGCGGTCGGCATCGGCGGTCGTCAGAAGGTCTATCCCGCCGACGTGGCGCTGATCTTCCCGGTCTCAGGTCATGGGCGGCCTCGTCAGCGCCATGTCCCTGATGTGAAGTCAGTGGCGGCGGAGAAGATGCTGGAGACGGCCGCCTGGCGCACCGTCAGCTGGCGGCGCGGGACCAAAGGGATGCTGAAGGCGCGCTTCGCCGCCATGCGCGTCCGGGTGGCCGATGGCGAGCGCCAGCGCATCGGCGACATGGGTCACCAGGCCCTGCCCGGCGAGGAGGCCTGGCTCATCGGCGAGCGTCGCTCGACGGGCGAGCGGAAGTACTACCTGTCGAACCTGCCTGGGGACAGCGCGCTCAAGACCTTGGCCGCGGCGGTGAAGGCGCGCTGGGCCTGCGAGCAAGCCCACCAGCAACTCAAGGAAGAACTGGGCCTCGACCACTTCGAGGGGCGATCGTGGACCGGACTGCACCGACACGTCCTCATGACCATGATC
>DATCFQ010000576.1:0-6254 GCA_036509495.1 Caulobacteraceae bacterium | reverse complement strand
TCCCGCCGATAGCAGCCAGCCGCTGGCCGGCGCGCCGGTGGTCATCGTCTCGCCCAATCCGGTCCTCGCCGAGGCGGCCGCCCGCCAGGTCGCCGCCTGCGGCGGCGAGCCCCTGGTGTTCGCCAGCGCCAAGGCCGCGGCCGGAGCGCCGCAGGGGGCGCCGGCGCTGGTCGATTTCCCGATCTGCGAACGGCGCCGGCCACGGCCCCTGGCGGGCCGCCGCTCGATCGTGCTGCTGGGTCCTGAGATGCGCGCCCGCATCCCGATGCTGCGCAAGAGCGGCTTCGACGGCTATCTGATCAAGCCGCTGCGCCGGCAATCGGTGGCCACGCGGCTCTTGGCCGTGTCAGGCCAGGCGGCGGCCGAACCGCCCGAGGCCCCGGTCGAGGACGAGCGCGCCCGCCTGGCCGCCGGCCCCGGCGCCCGGGTGCTGCTGGCCGAGGACAATCCGATCAACGCCATGCTTGCCCGCGCCCTCCTGGAGCGGGAAGGCTGCGTGGTCGACCAGGCCAGGACCGGGCCCGAAGCGGTCGAGGCGGCCCTGACCCGGGCCTACGACCTGATCCTGCTCGACCTGCGCATGCCGGGCATGGGCGGGGTGGAGGCGGCCGCGGCCATGCGCTGGCAAGGCGTGCGCGCGCCGATCGCGGCGCTCACCGCCGACGCCTTCGAGGACGCCCGCCGGGCCTGCCTCGACGCCGGCATGGACGACTTCCTGACCAAGCCGCTGGAGCCGGCGGCCCTGCACGCCCTCTTGGGACGCCTGTTGCGCCCGGGCTTTACGGACTCCCTGCCGGACGCCAAGCTCGCCTCCTGATCGGGGCGGCAAGGGCGCTGAGTCTCATGGCGGACACCAAGCCTAGGGTGGCGAGACCCCGCCGCAGCGCGCTCGAGGTCCTGCGCGCCCTGCGCCGGCCCCGGGTGGCCATCATGCTGGGCCTGGGGTTCTCCTCGGGCCTGCCGTTCCTGCTGACCGCCGCGACCCTGGGCTATTGGCTGCGCGACGAAGGGACCTCGCTGAAGGCGATCGGCTTCATCTCGTGGGTGGGCTTGGCCTATTCCTTCAAGTTCGTCTGGGCGCCGATCGTGGACCGGGTCAGTCCGCCGGGTCTCGGACGGCTGGGCCGTCGGCGCAGCTGGCTGCTGCTCACCCAGATGGTGCTGATCTGTGGCCTCGTCGCCATGGCGTTGATCGGGCCGGCCGGAGGGTTGGCGGCCCTGGGCGCGGCGGCGCTGGTGGTCGCCTTCGCCTCCGCCACCCAGGACATCTCCGTCGACGCCCTGCGCATCGAGGCGGCCGAGAACGAGGAGGAGCTGGGCCTGTTCACCGGGGCCTTCCAGCTCGGCTATCGCTTCGCGGTGCTGGCCAGCGATGCGCTGATCCTGATCACCGCCCAGCATTTCGGCTGGCCGCTGTCCTACGGCTTCATGGCCGTGCTGATGCTGATCGGCGTCGGGGCCACGCTGCTGGTCAAGGAGCCGGCCCGCGCCGACGAGGTGATGGCCGACATGCGGCCGCTGTGGACGCCGCGGGGCTTCGTCGATTCGGTGGTGGGGCCGTTCGTCGCCTTCTTCCGGGCCTACGGGGTCCTCGCCCTGGTGATGCTGTTGATGATCACCCTCTACCGGCTGCCCGAGTTCGTCATGGGGCCGATGGCGACGCCCTTCTATCACGACCTCGGCTTCGCCAAGGACTTCGTGGGCGAGACCCGGCTCTCGGCCGGCCTGGCGGGGACCCTGTGCGGCATCGCCGGGGGCGGCCTGCTCGCCGCGGGCCTTGGCCGGATGCGCGGCCTGGTCGCGGGCGCCCTGATGCAGGGACTGGCGATCGCCTCCTTCGCCCTGCCGGCGCTGTTCGGCCCGCATCACTGGCTGTTCGCCATGGTGATGTTCTTCGACAACTTCGGGGTCGGCGCCGCGGGGGTGCTGCTGGTCACCTACATGTCGAGCCTGACCAGCCTCGGCTACACCGCCACCCAGTACGCCCTCCTGAGTTCGTCCTATGCCTGGGTCGGCAAGGTGGTGAAGGGCTTCTCGGGCGTGATGGTCGAGAGCCTGGCGGCGCACTACGGATTGATGATGGCCTACGCCATCTTCTTCATCGGCTGCGGTCTGGTCGGCCTGCCGGCCCTGGTGCTTTGCCTTTTGCTCGGACGGGCCGAGCACAGGCGACGGGCGGCGGCTGCAACCTAGAGCGGTTGGAATTGGGTGGACCCGGCGCCATCTCTTCCACCGCTCATCCCGGCGGAGGCCGGGATCCAGGTCAGGTCGGAGCCGATCCGTTCAGAAAAGCGCGCGTCGGCGCGGCCGCGGAGCCTGGGCAAGGTTGGCGTTACTTGTCCTGGGTCCCTCCGCCGGGACGAGCGGGTGTTTGATGATTCCGCCTCGTCCATCCTGTCCTAGCGATCGGCGCGGGCGCGCACGTCGTAGGCGGCGGCCATGGCCGAGTTGATGATCTGCGAGACCGAGGCCGACAGCGGGCAGATCTGCACCGAGCGTGAGAGCCCGAGCAGGACTGGCCCCAGCACCGTGGCGCCGCCGAGCGCCTGCACCAGCTTGGTGGAGATCGAGGCCGAGTGGATCGCCGGCATGATCAGCACATTGGCCGCGTCGGTCAGGCGCATGAACGGGTAGTTGCCGCGCGACCAGGGATCCAGCGCCAGGTCCGGCGGCATCTCGCCGTCGTACTCGAAGTCGATGTCGCCGAGCTGGTCCATCTGGGCCACCGCCTCGCGCACCCGCGCGGCCCGCTCGCCGGGCGGATGGCCGAAGGTGGAATAGGACAGGAAGGCCACGCGCGGCTCTTCGCCCAGGCGACGCACGGCGTTGGCGGCCTCGCGGGCGATCTCCACCAGGTCGCGCGAATTCGGTAGTTCGGTGACATTGGTATCGGCCACGAACAGGGTGCGCCCGCGCGCCAGCACGATGGTCATGCCCATCACCCGCCCGCCGGGGGCCGGGTCGATCACCCGCAGCACCTCGGTCAGGCAGCGGTCGAAGGTGCGGGTGACGCCGGTCACCATGCCGTCGGCATGGCCGAAAGCGACCATGGCGGCGGCGAAGGAGTTGCGGTCCAGGTTGATCAGCCGCTGCACGTCGCGGATCAAGAACCCGTCCCGCTGCAGCCGCTTGTAGAGATAGTCGACGTAATCGGCGTTGTGGTCGGAGACGCGGGCGTTGACGATCTCGAGGTTGGCGCTCTTCGGGTCGATGCCAGCGACCGCCATGTTCTGCTCGATCAGCTCCTCGCGGCCCAGCAGGATGGCGGTTCCCAGGCCCTGGTTCTGGAAGGCGTAGGCGGCGCGGATCACGGTGGCGTCCTCGCCCTCGGCGAACACGATGCGCTTCTTGCGGCGGCCGAGCACGGCGCCGGAGATCTTCTGCAGGAAGGCCGCGGTGGGATCGAGCCTTTGGGCCAGGTCGGCCCGGTAGCGGTCCATGTCGTCGATAGGACGGCGGGCCACGCCGGTGTCCATCGCCGCCTGGGCGACGAACGGTGGCACGTGCTGGATCAGCCGCGGATCGAACGGCGTCGGGATGATGTACTCCGGGCCGAACTTCAGCCGCCGGCCGTGATAGGCGGCGGCGACCTCGTCGGGCACGTCCTCGCGGGCCAGCTCGGCCAGGGCGCGGGCCGCGGCCAGCTTCATCTCGTGGTTCACCTGCCGGGCGCGCACGTCCAGGGCGCCGCGGAAGATGTAGGGGAAGCCCAGCACGTTGTTGATCTGGTTCGGATAGTCCGACCGGCCGGTGGCCATGATGGCGTCGCTGCGGACCTCGGCCACCTCTTCGGGGGTGATCTCGGGGTCCGGGTTGGCCATGGCGAAGATGATCGGATTGGGCGCCATGGAGGCGACCATCTCCCGGGTCAGGGCGCCCTTGACCGACAGGCCGAGGAACACGTCCGCCCCGACCATGGCCTCGGCCAGGGTGCGCTTGTCGGTGTCGACCGCATGGGCCGACTTCCACTGGTTCATCGACTTCGAGCGGCCCTGGTAGATCACTCCGGTGGTGTCCACCGCGATGCAGTTTTCCGAGCGGACGCCCATCGCCTTCATCAGCTCCAGCGAGGCGATGCCGGCGGCGCCCACGCCGCAGAGCACCAGCTTGATCTCCTCGAGCTTGCGGCCGGTGATCAGGCAGGCGTTGATCAGCCCGGCGGCCGAGATGATCGCCGTTCCGTGCTGGTCGTCGTGGAACACCGGGATGTCGAGCAGCTCCTGCAGGGCGCTCTCGATCAGGAAGCACTCGGGGCTCTTGATGTCCTCCAGATTGATGCCGCCGAAGGTCAGGCCGATGTTCTTCACCACGGTGATGAATTCGTCCGGGTCGGTGGCAGCCACCTCGATGTCGATGGAGTCGACGTCGGCGAAGCGCTTGAACAGCACCGCCTTGCCTTCCATCACCGGCTTGGAGGCCAGGGCCCCGAGATTGCCCAGGCCCAGGATGGCGGTGCCGTTGGAGATCACCGCCACCAGATTGCCCTTGGAGGTGTAGTCGTAAGCGCTGTCGGGATCGGCGGCGATCTTGAGCACCGGCGCGGCCACGCCTGGCGAATAGGCCAGCGACAGGTCGCGCTGGGTGGCCATGGGCTTGGTGGCGTGGACGCCGATCTTCCCCGGCGTCGGCAGCCGGTGGAAGATCAGGGCCTCTTCGTCGGCGAAGGCTCGCTTCTCGTTATCGTCCATGAGCTCGGCTGCAGTTGGGTCGCCAACAGCGTAGCGGGCTGCGACGGGCCCCTCAACAGCGGCGTCCGGATTTCTCGCCGGGTCAGAACACCTCCACGGCGATGCGGCCGTCCGGGTGCAGGGCGGCGCGGGCCATGCCCTGGCTGGTGAACGGCGTCGCGATGCGCCCCGATCGGTCCACCGCGATGAGCCCGCCGTCGCCGCCCTGGGCCAAGGCCTCGGCCAGGGCCGCCTCGGCGGCCTCCGCCAGGTCCTGGCCGGCCAGCCGCACCCGGAACGCCACCTGGGTGGCGGCGGCCGAGCGGATGAAGGCCTCGCCGATGCCGGTGCAGGAGACCGCCACCTGGCCGTCGGCCCAGGTCCCGGCGCCAATCAGCGGGCTGTCGCCGACCCGGCCATGGAGCTTGCCCCGCGTCCCGCCGGTGGAGGTGGCGGCGGCGAGCCGGCCGTCCTGGTCGAGGGCGACGCAGCCGACGGTGCCGTGCGGCGCCTCGCCCGCGGCGATGCCGGTCATCCCGGTGAACCAGCCGGCCTCGTCCTCGATGGCGGCCAGCCCCTGCTGCAGGGCGAAGGCCGCCACGCCGGCGCCGGCCAGCAGCACGTGCGGGGTGCGCTCCATCACCGCCCGCGCCACCGCGATCGGGCTCTGGAAGCCCTGCAGGGCCGCCACGGCTCCGGCGCGGCCGCTGGAGCCGTCCATCAGGCTGGCGTCGAGCTCATGGAGGCCGGTCTGGCCCGGCGCGGCGCCCCGGCCGGCGACATAGAGGCCCGACGCTTCCAGCGCGGCGACCATCTCCACCACGGTGTCCAGCGCGCTGGCCCGGGCGGCCAGCAGGTCCCGGCCGCGCTCGATCAGGCCGCTGAGATGGCGAAGCTGCGGGCCGTAGTCGCGTCCGCGCAACGCGCCGGCCCCGCCGTGCAGGACCAGGGCGAAGGGTCGCGGCGCTTCGGGCATGCCAGAGCCTCTATCGCACGAAGGCATAGGCCATGGCCGCCTGGCCGAGGAAGGCGAGCGCCCAGGCCGCGCGGGGCAGGGAAGGCGAGGGCTCCGCCTCGGGCCTGCGGCTGGCATAGAGGTCCAGAGCGAAGGCTGCGAGCACCGCCAGGCTCCCGGCGATCACCGGCCAGAAGTCCCAATCGAGGGTCAGGCTCAGGATCGCCATCACCACGAGGCTTCCGGCCTCGAGTGCGAGGCCCGCGCGCGGACGCGGCCGCCGTCGCCAGGCCCGCCACAGGCCATAGCCCGCGCCGATCACCAGGGCGGCCAGCAGGGCGGCCTTGACCCCGTCGCCGACGAAGACGCCAGGGCCGTCGCCGGTGCTGCGATAGAGGTTGGCCAGGATCAGCCAGCCCAGGGCCGACGGGATCAGCGCGAGGCGACGCCAGCGCTGCGGAGCCAGGGGCAGGGTCGCCTGGGCGAGCGCCTGGCAGGCCAGGGCCATCGGCACGGCCGAGGGGGTGATCCAGCGGAAGTAGGCATAGAGCGCCAGGGCGGCCAGGGCGGTCGCCCGCAGCGCACGCCCGGCGCGGCCTCCCGGCGCGGCGAAGCCGGCGGCCAGGGCCGAC
>DATCFQ010000575.1:0-7586 GCA_036509495.1 Caulobacteraceae bacterium | reverse complement strand
GGCGACGGCGGACCCTGGCGGCAGGTCTATGCCGCCCCCGCGACCCGTTCCAAGCGCGGCTATGCGGTGGACGTGGGCGGCGCCAACCACGCCAATCTGCTCGGCTTCCGCCATGCCGACGAGATCGTCAAAGGCATAGATTTCGTCCTCGCCGCCGCCCGCGATCGGGCGGCGACGTCCCCCAAGGGCTGAGCGGGCTCAGGCGTCGTGCAGATCGATATCGCGGCGCGCGGCCACGATGGTCACGATGAAGCCGGCCAGAACGTCCAGCAGCACCATCATGGTGACCAGGAAGAACACCGAGGTGGAGAAGCCCTTCAGCAGCAGGAATTCCACCAGGCAGATGACGAACAGGATCATCGACAGCGAGTGATTGACGATCGCCACGTTGCGGCTGTTGGTCGATTTCAAGAGCTCGATGAACATGACGATCAGGGCCGCGGCCAGGAACAGGTCGCCGAGGTTCACCGGCCAGGCCCCGCCGGAGGTCATGTGGATGGTGAACAAGGGCTGGGCCAGCTGGGCCGCCGCGTCGGTGGCGTTCAGGCCGCCTTTCATGGACAGCAGCACCAGATTGTAGAGCAGCACCGGCAAAGCCAGCAGCGGAAATGCAGCGAACACCGGACGCCTCCCCCAAAGCAGAGCGTGTCGGGGGCACAGTTAACGGCTTTCGGCCCCGCCGCAAATGCAGGACAACCCTCAGGGTTCTTGGACGTCCCCGGGCAGGCGGGCGCGGCCAAGCAGCCAGACCACACCGATGAGGTCGCCGAGCGAGGCCTTCAGCCGCTTCCAGTTGGTGTATTTCGACTGCCCCGAGGCGCGCGCGCGGTGGCCCACTTCGACGAAATCGGTCTTCAGCCCCTCGCGCTTGGCCAGGGCCGGCAGAAAGCGGTGCATGTGGTCGAAATAGGGAAACCGCAGATAGACATCCCGCCACATCGCCTTCAGCCCGCAGCCGGTGTCGAGCGCGTCGTCCCTGAGCAGCCGCCGGCGCACGCCGTTGCCGATCTTCGAGCCGACCTTCTTGGACCAGCTGTCCTGGCGCTCGAGCCTGAGGCCCCCGACCAGGCCGAGGCCCGGCCCGCCGCCCCTCAGCCGCTCGACCAGCCGCGGGGCGTCGGCCGGATCGTTCTGGCCGTCGCCGTCCAGGGTGACCAGGATGGCGCCGCGCGCGGCTTCCGCCCCGCTCCTCAGCGCCCGGCTCTGGCCGGCGTTCTTGCGGTGGGTCAGCACCCGCATCATGGGCAATTCGGCTTTGAGCGCCATGAGCGCCTGGAGGGTTCCGTCGCGGCTGGCGTCGTCGACGAAGATCATCTCATAGGCCTGGCCGTCGAAGGCGCGCGCGATCTCCCGCGCGAGGCTGGCGACATTGCCCTCCTCGTCGAAGACCGGAACCACCACCGAAATCTCGGGGGTCATGCTGGAGCTTGAGGCCACGGACCGGCTCTTAGCGGTTTTCCCGGCCGGAGGGGAGCGTCAGGGCCGGTTGACGCGGCCTCGGCCATGATCGACTGGGAAGCCCATGTCCGGTCCCGATCGCCTGGTCCTGGTGGCGCGCGTGGCGGGCGCCTTCGGCGTCCGGGGCGAGGTGCGCATCCGCACCTATACCGACGGCCCCCTGGCGGTGCTGAATTTTCGCCAGCTCAGCCGCGCCGACGGCTCGCCCGGCCTGACCCTGGCGTCGGGCCGCGCGTTCAAGGACGGCCTCATTGCCCGGGCCCAGGAGATTTCCACCAAGGAAGAGGCCGACGCCCTGAAGGGCGTGGACCTCTACGCCCCCCGCTCGGCCCTGCCAGCGCCCGATGCGGACGAGTTCTATCTCGCCGACCTGATCGGCCTTGCCGCCCAGGCTCCGGACGGCGCGCCGCTGGGGGTGATCAAGGCGGTGCTGAACTTCGGCGCCGCCGATGTGCTGGAGATCCAGCCGCCGGGACGAGACCCCAGCTGGATGGTGGCCTTCACCGCCGAGACCGCGCCCGCGATCGACATCGCCGGCGGGCGGGTGGTGGTGGTGCGGCCGGCGGAGACGGAGTAGCCGGGTGAGGGCCTTCGCGGAGCTGCTCAGCCGGCTGTCCTTCACGCCCTCGCGCAACGCCAAGCTGACCCTGGTCCGGGACTTCCTGAAGACCCAGCCCGACCCCGAGCGCGGCTGGGCCCTGGCCGCCCTCACCGGCGAGCTGGTGTTCCAATCGGCCAAGCCCGCGATGATCCGTAAGGCCGTCGAGGCGCGCATGGACCCGGTGCTGTTCGCCTGGTCCTACGACTATGTCGGCGACCTGGCCGAGACGGTCGCCCTGGTCTGGCCGGCGCGGGCGCGCACCCAGGAAAAGTGGGAACCGGTTTTCCGTTCGGGTGCGCGCGAAAAAGAAAGGGCGCGCCTTCCGGGCGGCGAACCGGCGTCCACTTCGCCTGAAGGCGCGCGGGCCAATCGCGAGCCTGAGTTCTCGGAAGTGGTCGACGCCTTGCACTCGGCCTCGCGCACCGAGGTCCCGCGCCTGCTCGAAGGCTGGCTCGACGCCCTGGACGCCGACGGACGCTGGGCCCTGCTGAAGCTGATGACCGGCGCGCTGCGGGTCGGCCTTTCGGCGCGGCTGGCCAAGCAGGCCCTGGCCGATATCGGCCCCGTGCCGGTCTCGGAGGTCGAGGAACTCTGGCACGGCCAGGCCCCGCCCTATGACGACCTGTTCGCCTGGCTGGAGGGCCGCTCCGAGCGCCCCTCGGCCGACCATCCGGGCCGGTTCAGGCCGGTGATGCTGGCCCAGGCCATCGACGAGGCGGTCGATTTCGAACGGCTGGATGCCGACGACTACGCCGCCGAATGGAAGTGGGACGGCATCCGCGTGCAGGCGATCAGCGAGGGCGGCGAGCGGCGGCTCTACAGCCGCACCGGCGACGACATCGGCCGCGCCTTCCCCGACGTGATCGAAGCGCTGGACTTCGAAGGCGTCATCGACGGCGAGCTGCTGGTGCTGCGGAGCGGCCGTGTGGCCTCGTTCGGCGAACTGCAGCAGCGGCTGAACCGCAAGACGGTCGACGCCAAGCTGATGGCCGAATTCCCCGCCGGCATCCGCGCCTACGACATCCTCTCGGACGGCGGCGAGGATGTGCGCAGCCTGCCCTTCGCCGGCCGGCGCGGACGGCTGGAGACGCTGGTCGGCCGCATCGGCTCCGCGCGCATCGACCTCTCGCCCATGCAGCCGTTCGAGAGCTGGGAGGCCCTGGCCGAGCTTCGGGCCCATCCGCCGCAGGGCGATCCCCAGGCGGCCGAGGGGCTGATGCTGAAGCGTTGGGACTCGATCTACGAAGCCGGCCGGCCCAAGGGGCCCTGGTTCAAGTGGAAGCGCGACCCGCACCTGGTCGATGCGGTGCTGATGTACGCCCAGCGCGGCCACGGCAAACGCTCGAGCTACTATTCCGACTACACCTTCGGGGTCTGGGACGAGGACAGGCTGACCCCGGTCGGCAAGGCCTATTTCGGCTTCACCGACGAGGAGCTGAAGCTGCTCGACAAGTTCGTCCGCGACCACACGGTGGAGCGGTTCGGCCCGGTGCGCTCGGTCAGGGCCGACCGCGATTTCGGCCTGGTGCTGGAAGTGGCGTTCGAGGGGCTACAGGCCTCCAGCCGCCACAAGTCGGGCGTCGCAATGCGCTTCCCCAGGATCAACCGCATCCGCTGGGACAAACCCTCCCACGAGGCCGACGAGATCGGGACGCTGCGGCGGATGCTGGAGCGGTAGCTGAGTTTCTTCTCCCCATGGGGAGAAGAGAGGAACTACGCCCCCTCCGCCGTCGCGTGCAGCCGCGCATAGGCTCCGCCCGCCGCCACCAGCTCTCCGTGCCGGCCTTCCTCGATGACGCAGCCGTCCTGGAACACCAGGATGCGGTCGGCGCTCCGGATGGTCGACAGGCGGTGGGCGATGACGATGGTGGTGCGGCCGGCCATCAGGGCTTCGGTGGCGGCCTGGACCTGCACCTCGGTCTCCACGTCCAGCGACGAGGTGGCTTCGTCCAGCACCAGGATCGAGGCGTCGGCCAGGAAGGCCCGGGCGATGGCCACGCGCTGGCGCTCGCCGCCGGACAGCTTCACGCCCCGCTCGCCGACCAGGGTGTCGTAGCCCTTGGGCAGGCGCTCGATGAAGTCGTGGGCCCGCGCCCGCCTGGCCGCCGCGGCGATCTCCTCAGGCGTCGCGTCCGGGCGGCCATAGGCGATGTTCTCGCCGATGGTGCGGTGGAACAGGGCCGGGTCCTGGGGCACCACCGCGATCGAACGGCGCAGCGACACCTGGGTCACCGCCCCGACGTCCTGGCCGTCGATCAGGATGCGGCCGCCCTGCACGTCGTGCAGCCGCTGGATCAGCTTGACGAAGGTCGACTTGCCCGCGCCGGTGGGCCCGACCAGGGCCACCCGCTCGCCCGGCGCGATGCCGAGGGAGAAGTCGCGATAGGTCGGCTCCGGCTGGCCCGAATAGGCGAAGGTGACCCGGTCGAAGCGCACCTCGCCGTCGCCGGGCTGGAACTCGCCCGCATCCGGCCGGTCGGCCACCGCCGGCGCCTGTTTCATGAAGCCGGCCACGTCCTCGGTGTCGTCGAGCGAGCGTTGCAGCATGCGGATCTGCTCGCCGACGTTCTTCAGATAGCCGTTCATCAGCATGAAGGCGGTGATGGCGAAGGCCACGTCGCCGGCGTTGGCCTTGCCCTGGGTCCACAGGTGGACGAGCAGGCCGGTCAGCCCGCCCTGCAGCAGCACCAGCAGCAGGTTCTGGATCATCGAGACATTGATGAACCGGCCCCAGGTGATCAGGGCTGCCTTGCGCCAGGCCAGCATGACGCCGGAAAACCGCGTCTCCTCGCGCGCCTCCGCCCCGAAGGCCTTGACCGTCGGATTGGACGAGATGGCGTCGGCCAGGGTCGCGCCGATCTGGGAATCCAGGGCGTTGGACTTCAGGTTCGCCGGCCGCACATAGCGTGTGGTCAGGAGCACATTGGAGGTCACATAGGCGACCACGGTAAGGAACGAGAACAGCCCCACGACCGGCCAACGCAGGAACATCATCAGGCTGAGGCCGAACAGCACGCAGGTCGCCGGGATCAGCACCAGGGCCAGGGCGTCTGAGGCCTGGTCGTAGCCCCACATGGCGCGGCTGACCTTGCGCACCGTCGCTCCGGCGAAGGCGTCGGCATGCCAGTCGGAGGAGAACGACTGCACCCGCCCGAAGGCGTCGTTGATCATCTCCTCCATGTTGTGGGCGGCGAACGGGTTCCACAGCCGCAGCTGGATGTTGCGGGCGATGGCGTAGCCGAGGAACACCCCGACGAAGAGCATCCAGGCGCGCCAGGCGTGGGCCGGATGGGCCGCGTCCCTGGCCACCGCATCGACCAGCCGCCCCGAGGCGGTCGGCAGCATCAGGTCCAGGCCCACCGCCGTGAACAGGAACGCCACCGAGGCGGCGAGCAGCCGCGGCCGGCGCAGCCACTGCCGGCCGATGAAGGCCAGCACCTGGCCGTTGGAGAGGACGCGCCGTCGGACGCCGTTCTCTGGGATGTCGGGATCGTCGCTCATCGAAGGCGTTCCAAGCTTCGCCGGGGTGCGGGGACGCGCAGCGCGGCGACGGGGGTGCGGAGAGGGCGGGACGGCAAGGTCCCGCTGAAGCGGCTGGAGACGTCCTCGGGGCCTGCGCCGGCCGAGGAGGCCGCTACGCTAGGTGGGCCCGCTGGATACGCCGGTGCGGAGCATGGGCGAGGTCATGATGCTGATCATACTGCCCCCCCTTTTCCGGCTGGCTTGGGACGGTGCGTGGCTTAGGCCGAGCCGCCGAATCGGTCAACCTAGGCCCTCCATGTTTGTCACCCGCTTGATCGGCGGCCGGCGAAGCCGGACAAGACGGCGATGACCGCGGCTCCCCTGCCCGACGCCCGGCCCGGCAACTGGGTCGACCGCTACGCCCCGGCCCCCGTGCGGCCCTGGCTGAAGCTCGCCCGCTTCGACCGGCCGATCGGGACCTGGCTGCTCATGCTGCCCGGCTGGCAGGCGGTCGCCCTGGCCGGGGCCGAGCAGGGCAAGGGCCCCGACCTCAGGCTTCTGGTGCTGATCGCCATCGGGGCCCTGGTGATGCGGGGGGCCGGCTGCGCCTACAACGACATCGTCGACCGCGACTATGACGCCAAGGTCGCCCGCACGGCGATGCGCCCGATCCCGGCCGGCCAGATCAGCGTCAAGCAGGCCTGGGCCTATGTGGCGGGGCTGAGCCTGATCGGCCTCTGCATCCTGCTCAGCCTCGAGCCTCTGGCCATCGCCCTGGGCGTCGGCTCGCTCGTGCTGGTCGGCGCCTATCCGTTCATGAAGCGGATCACCTGGTGGCCGCAGGCGTGGCTGGGCCTGACCTTCAACTGGGGCGCGCCGCTGGGCTATGCCGCCGCCACCGGCCACTTCGGCTGGCAGGCGGTGCTGCTCTATGCCTCCGGCTTCTTCTGGACCCTGGGCTATGACACCATCTACGCGGTCCAGGACATGGAGGACGACGCCCTGGTCGGGGTGAAGTCCTCGGCGCTCAGGCTCGGCGCCGGCGCGCCGCGGGCGGTGGCCCTGTTCTACGCCGCCAGTGTGCTGCTGGCCGCCGGCGCGGCCCTGGTCGCCGGGCTGGGCCCGCTGGTCCTGCCGTTCCTGGCCGCCTACGCCCTGCACCTCTTCTGGCAGGCGCGGCGGCTGAAGGTCGAGGACGGGCCGCTGGCGCTGAAGTTGTTCAAGGCCAACCGCGAGGCTGGCCTGATCCTGTTCTTCGGCTTGATGGCCGGCCTCTGGCGCCACGGCGGCCTCTTCGGCCTTTTCGGATGATCCCCGATCATCGGGCCTTCATTCTCGATCACACCCGCCTGCAGAGCCCGCCCCACGCGCCGGAACTGACGCTCCATCTGGCCAGCGAGATCGAGCCGATCTGGCGCCAGACCGAGGCAGAGCTGCAGACCCAGGGGCTGGAGCCGCCGTTCTGGGCCTTCGCCTGGGCCGGCGGCCAAGCCCTGGCCCGCTACCTCCTGGACCATCCCGAGGAGGTGCGCGGCCGCCGTGTGCTCGACTTCGCCACCGGCTCGGGCCTGGTGGCCATCGCCGCCATGAAGGCCGGCGCGAGATCCGCGCTCGCCGCCGACATCGATCCCTTCTGCCGCGCGGCCGTGGCCCTGAACGCCCAGGCCAATGGCGTCGAAGTGGCCTTCGTCGGCGAGGACCTGCTGGAGGGCGCCCCGCCGGACGTCGAGATCATCTGCGCCGGCGACATCTGCTACGCCTGGCCCCTGGCCGACCGCGTCCGCCGCTGGCTCGAAGCCGCCGACGCCGCCGGCGTGCGGGTGCTGATCGGCGATCCCGGCCGTGCCTATCTGCCGCGCGAGGGGCTGAAGCCGCTGGCCTCCTATGAGGTGCAGACCACCCGCGAACTGGAAGACCGCGAGATCCGCCGCACCGGCGTCTTTACCTTCACATCCGGGCTCGCTATAGAACAAAGATAGAACACATAAAGTGAGGTTCGGCCATGCGCGAAGACGGCAAGATCGACTATGTGGAGTTGCCGGGGACGGACCTTCCCGAGGTCCAG
>DATCFQ010000574.1:0-3149 GCA_036509495.1 Caulobacteraceae bacterium | reverse complement strand
ACCCGACTATCACGCGGCCGATGGGCTGGCCCGGGACGAGTACGGAGAGCTGATCCCGGAGATCCATCCAGAGGTCCTGCTCGGCGCCACGGCGCTGTCGACCATGGACGAGCGCGTGAAATCGAACGTCCTGGCGACTTGCCGCGCCTCGCTGTCGCTTTGGGCCGATCCCCTGGTCGAGTATGCGACGAGCTGGTCGGACTTTTCGATCGGCGACCTGGTGTGTTCGGAATCGCCGGTGTCCTTCTACATCATCACCCCGCAGGCCCACGCCGACAGGCTGGCGTTCCTGGTGCGGGTGTTCACCCGCCAGACCATCAACAGCCTGATGGAGAGCGAGCACCACGACAGCCGTCGCCGGCCCAAGAAGCATCGCCTGCTGCTGCTGCTGGACGAATTTCCGAAGCTCGGCAGCCTTCCCTTCCTCGAGAACGCCATGGGCGAAATGGCCGGGTACGGCATCACCGCCCACCTGGTCTGCCAGAGCTTCAACGACGTGTTCTCGAAGTACGGGGACAAGACGCCCCTGTTCGACAACATGCACATCACCGCCACTTTCGCGACGTCGGAGCCGAACAGCATCGAGAAGGTCACCCGCCGCGCCGGCAAGGCCCTGGAGATGCGGGAGAGCTATAGCGACCCTCGATCCCTGTTCGGGCGGGCACATCGTTCGACCTCGCAGTCGGAACAGCAGCGCTACATCCTCTCGGAGGAGGACGTCCGGGGCCTGGACGATCGCAAGCAGTTCCTGTTCGTCAACAACACCAAGCCGATCCTCGCCGACAAGATTCGCTACTACGAGGAGCCGCTCTTCAGGGAGCGGGCCGGCGACTATTTTCACGGGGTCCCAGCGGTCTATGAGCAGCGCCCGGGCGCCGCGGATCTGCCCGGCAAGGCGCACATCGATTGGAATGGCGTCAGGGCAGTCCAGGCGGCCCCGGCGGGCTTCGCCGGTGTCTCGCCACCCAAACCACGACGCAGGGGCCCTGCGGCCGCCTCTGGGGCTGCTGCGGAGGCCCTTCCGCGGTCGGGGGATCTCGACCCGGGCGAATATCTCGATCTGCAGCCTGTGGGCGCCATGCGCCCGGACCACGACGACGACTTGAGCCTGGGCTGACCTGGAGAGGCAGCACCGCTCCGACAGTCCCCGAACATCTGGATTCCTCCATGCCGCAGCATCACCCCGTCGTTAGCGACCGCAAGGTCGCCGCCCTGCGCCAGGCCATGGGTCCTGTCATCGCGGCCGCGCTGGCCGATCGCCTGGTGGTCGAGGTCATGGTCAATCCGGACGGCAAGATCTGGGTCGACCGGATAGGGGAGGGGAGGTCGTGGACCGGCGAGAATCTCGCCCCCGCCGACGCCGACCGGATCCTGCGCCTGCTGGCTGACCACGCCGGCGAAGTGGTCACCCGGGACTCACCTCGGATCAGCGCCACGCTGCCGGAGACCGGGGAACGCTTCCAGGGCGCCTTCATGCCTGTCGTCAGCAGCCCCGCGTTCGCGATCCGCAAGCGTCCGGAAGTGGTGTTCACCTTGGCCGAGTACATCGCCCAGGGAATCATGACCGAAGGGCAGGCGGGGGTGATCCGCGAGGCGGCGGTGAACCGCCTGAACATCCTCATCGTTGGCGGAACGGGGTCGGGCAAGACCACGCTCGCCAATGCGATCCTGGCAGAACCGGCCTTTGCCCAGGACCGCGTCATCATCATCGAGGACACGGCCGAGCTACAGTGTTCGGCCGACGATCAGATTCAGATGCTCACCAAGCGGACCGACCCGCCCGTGACCATGACCGATCTCGTTCGCGACACGCTACGGCTGCGGCCGGACCGGATCATAATCGGGGAGGTGCGCGACGGCTCGGCCTTGGATCTCCTGAAGGCCTGGAACACCGGACACCCCGGCGGCCTGGCCACCATTCACGCCAACAGCGCGGCGGAGGGCCTGACGCGATTGGAGGATCTGATCGGTGAGGTCACCCAGCGGATTCCGTACCGGGCGATCACCCAGGCGATCAACGTCATCATCTATATCGAGCGAACGGCTAAGGGCCGGCGCGTCAAGGCGGTCAGTCGCGTGACGGGTCGCGTCGGCGAGGACTACGTCCTGGAGGTCTGCGTTTAGGCCTGCAGCGTAGGCTCAGATAGGCGGGGATGCGTTGATCAGGTAGGTGCGCCGCCGTCGGTGCGGGCGCCGCGGGCGACGACCATCAGAGTCCCGTCGGGCAGGGGCCTTTGCAGCCCCGCCACGTCCGACCAGGGCGCGTTGCTCACCTAGGGGTCCCATTCGGCGTCCTCGGTCAGAATCACCGGCGTGGCCTTGCTGTGGACGGCACCGACCTTTGCGTTGGCTTCCGTGGTCAAGCTCTTGCAGGTCTATCCCGACGTGGTCGCGGAGTCCGAATCGGGCGAGGGCGCGATCCTGGCCTGCTGGCGGCTGTCGCCGGCGGCGCGACTCGGCATTTTTATGGGCCATATTTGGCACTTTAACTTGCTATAGCGCGCTCAAGGGGCCATATTTGGCCCATGTTGAAAACCGCAGAAGAATTGCTCCAGGAGCTTAGCCGCACCGTCCGCGGCCGGCGGATCGCCCAGGGCTTGTCGCAGCTCGAGATCTCGGAGCGATCGGGCGTGCCGCTTCGAACGTGGAAGCGCCTGGAGGGCCAAGGGGAGGGCTCGCTCCGCCACCTCATCCAAGCCGCGATCGCCCTCCGCTGCGAGGACAATCTGGCTTTGCTGTTCCCGGCCCCTGCGGCCACTTCGATGGACGACCTCCTGGCGCGTCAGGCGGCCACAGCGACGCCGAAGCGGCCGGTGCGGGTGCTGCGCGGGCGAGCGCGGGTCAAGCCTCGGGTCAAGCTGTGAGGCTCGCTCCGGGAACACCCCTCAGCCTCGCCTTGGCTTTCGACTCGGCCAAGCCGCCAATGCCGGCGGGCCGCGTGGCGATGGACGGCGGCCTCGCTCAGCTCGAATGGTCACGCGAGGTCCTCGCGACGAAGCTCCCCGTCGCAGCGCTCTACTATCCCCCCGAACCGGACCTGCAGGCGGCGCGCGGCCGCGCCTTCGACGGTCTGCAAGGCTTCCTCGCCGATAGCCTTCCGGAGAGTTGGGGACGCCGTCTCATGCGTCGTCGCCTTGAAAGACTCGGCG
>DATCFQ010000573.1:0-3642 GCA_036509495.1 Caulobacteraceae bacterium | reverse complement strand
CCGCCATCCTCGACCTCGCCGAGCGAGATGTAGCTGTCGGACTCATAGTCCTGGAGGGTGACGCAGGGCTGGGTCGTGCCGATCGCGATGTCTACGCCGTGCGCGGTGTTGATGGTCATGGGAGTCGGGCTCCATCCAAGGGATGCGACGTCATCAGACGTTGCGGGCGGCTTGCCCAAGGCCGATTGGGGCGGCTCCTCTCGAGCTCGGCGAGACGCCTATTGCTCGCGGAAGGTGCGGTGCGTCGGTCAAACCGACAAGTCTTTCAGTCGGAGCTGCAGCAGGACCATGCGGCCGACCCGGTTGGTGTCGTCGACGGGGGCGGTGATCGGGCCGTTGCAGATGATGTCGATCACTGAGAAATCCGGGCTCAGGTCGATCGAGAACTTCTGCCGGTGGAACAGCTTGCGGGCCAGGTAGCCCAGCGCCTCCACGGTCCGATAGTCGTCGGGCTGCTCGCCATAGAACGAGATGTCGATGCGCGGGACCGGGATGATGCTCTTGAGCATGTCCTGGTTGCCGATGGAGATCGGGGGCGAGACGATCGCCTGGGGGTAGGGCGCCGCGGCCGGGACGGGCCGGCTGGTGAAGACAGCCGGCTCGCCCTCGTAGATCCCCAGCAGCGAGGAGATCGGCGTCGAGTTCAGCAGGGCGGCGCGGAACGGCCCGGAGAGGTCAAGGGGCTCGGCGGGCGTGGTCATGAGAAGGCCGCCTTCACCTCGGCCGCGATGCCGCCCTGGATGGCCGGGGTGCAGCTGTCCAGCGCCGGCCGGGCAAATGGTCGCGGGTCGACGTTCTCGGAGCCGAGCTCGAGCGGCCGCGCATAGATCGTCGACCAGTTGGCGTAGCCGATCACCTGGAAGAGGTCCGCCTGGTTCGGATAGATTGCGTTGGCGGATCCAGCCAGGCGGCCGGTGTCGCTGGCCGGCGGCTCGCCCGGCGCCGACGCCTGGTGCTTGATCCCGCGCCGCACGTAGATCTTGCCGGTCTTCGGTGGACTCAGGATGAGTCGAGTGCCCTCGGTCAGCACCATCTCGACGCCGGCGACGACGCCGCGGTAGCAGGCCTCCCGCAGCTTCGCCTCGAGCAGGGTGGAGTCCCAGGTCACGGTCATGACGGAGCCCTGCACTCGAACGCCTGGCAGGTCCAGAGCGCGGTCGCGGGGTCGGTGCCGACCTTGCGCAGCTGCCACCAGCCGATGCCCATCTTGACCTTGTCGTCCTTCAGGGGCGCGACGCCGTTGGGCAGGCTGGCGGCGAAGATGTTCACCTTGGAGTCGGTCTCGGGGATGCCGGCGCGGGCCCGGTAGGCGTCGTCGTAGTTCTCGACGAACCCCTGGCAGTTCCAGGTCTGGGGGCTGGTGGAGAGCGGGTCGCCGCGCGCATCGAGACCGCCGCTCTCGGAGATCACCGAGCGCCAGAGCTGGCCCTTCAGCAGCTTGCCGCGGAAGCCGGCATAGATCGCCTTCGACAGCTGGCCGTTAAGAAGTCCGGGCACGGCGGGCGAGCTCCGCGGTGATCGCCTCGGTGGCCCCCGGCTTGTTCATGATCCGGGCGATCGAGAAGTTGCTGGCCAGCGAGAGGAGCTTCGGCCAGGTGAGACTGGTCCAGTCCTCGGGGATCTGGACGTGGGCGCCTGGCCGGTCGGGGTCGACGATCTCAGCGCGGGCGACACGCCCCTCGGCGGCGACCAGCTCGGCCAGCGTGGGGCCGTCGGTGACGCGGTTGTGACTGAGGACGGGCTCGAGATCCCCGTCGTCGAATTCATTGGGCACGTCGGCCCGCTGCAGGGTCGCCAGGGCGGCCGGCTGGGTCAGCGAGGTCGGCAGGTGCGGAGCGCGGCGGGGCTCGCCGGCAGGGCGTGCAGAGACGCGCGGATCGGTCTTGCGGCGGAACTGGTCGAAGAAGCCGTGGCGGCGCGGGGCAGGGGGCTTGGCCAGGTCGCGGCCGTCCTCGCCCGGATAGGCGATCAACCGGCTGTCGAACAGCTGGCGCAGGCGCCTGGTGGTGACAGCGGCCTTGGGGAAGTCCGAGCCCGGAGCGAGCTCGCTGCCGCTGAGGCGCATGGCCTGGCGGACGACGAAGCTCGCTTCCGGGTCGAAGTCAGCTCTGAACTGGGCGCGCATGTTGCTATTCCTTGTTGCGCTCAGGGCCTCTGTTAGACCGAGGCCGGGTTGTTGACGGCGTTCTCGAAGAAGTAGCCGAGATCAGCGCCGACCACCTTCTGGTCGTAGGCCATCTGGATCTCGATGCGGTCGGACTCGAGAGGCTCCATGCGGAAGCTCTTGATCCGGTGGCCCATCCCGCTGGCGCCCATCCAGCCGTTCCAGCTGAACGTGTAGCCCGCGGAGGGGACCATCAGGCCCGGGGTCTTGGTCCGGTAGCACAGCAGCATGTGATCGCCGCCGATGAAGACCGAGTTCTCGGCCTCACCGCGCGGGGCCGTGTTCATCACCGCTTCCATCACCAGGATTTCGTCGAGGCCGAACAACTGAGCCATGATCTGCTCGTTGGCCACCGCGGCGACGCCCTGGGCGAAGTTGTACTTGATGCGGTCGATGAACTCCGGGTGGTCGATCAGCGTGTCGAACACCAGCTTGCCAATGATGGCGATGTTCGGCTTGAAGCCGGTCGCCTGCTGCACCGTCCGCTTGGCGGCGCGGATCAGCTCGATGGGGATGGAGTCGACGTTGTCCCACTGCAGGAACTCATTGCCGACCGGGGCGGCCGATACACCGAGAGCCCCATAGTTCCAGACGCCCGGCTGGAAGTAGCGCCGGGCGAAGGTGACCTCCCGCTTGATGAGCGCCTTCTGGGTGACAAAGATGGTGGCGTCGCGGTCGGGCGACAGCACCGAGTCAGAGTTGGCGCGGATCTGGTCGGCGACGTCTTTGTGGAACGCCTTGACCGTGGCGAAATAGGTCGGGGTGTTGTCGATGTCGTAGCCGTTGCCGGCGGACTCGGTGCCGGGAGCGCGATCTTCCATCTCGTCGCGGTTAAAATCGGCCCGCGAATAGACGTAGTAGCGATCGCTCTGCTTGAGCACCGGGATGTTCGGGAACACCCGGTCGGCCACGAAGTTGGCTTGGTCCTGAATGTACGCCACCGACACATTGGTCAGCGGCGCGTTTACGTGGACGTCACCTAGTTGAGGATTGCCGGGCATGGCCGGGGTTCCTTTCCATCTGAGGGGCGGGGCGTCTCACGACGCGCCAGGTTGAGACGAAGACTTGGGCTCCTCTGCTTAGGCTTCGCCACGCGGGCTGAAGGTGATCGAGATGAGGTCGCCGGCCACGCCCGAGTCCAGGGCGGTGCCCAGGATGTGGTTGGTCGACGTCTGGGTGATCGCCGCAGCGTTGGCGTCGGAGGCCACCTGGTCGCCGGCGGTGACCGTGCCGCCGCAGACCACCAGGGCCCGGTTGCCGATCTGCACCTCGATGGGCTGGCCGAGGGCGGCCTTCCCGACGATGACGCCGAGGGCGTTCTGGCCGGCGCCGCACAGGACGACGTTGCCGGGGTCGACCGTGATCTGGCCCTGGGCGCCGCCGTACCACTTGCCCGGGTTAGACGGGCCGACGCCGGTCACCGAGTTGGGGTTGACCTTGCAGAAGCGGTACTCGCCGACACCATCGTCGCGGAAGTC
>DATCFQ010000572.1:0-7201 GCA_036509495.1 Caulobacteraceae bacterium | reverse complement strand
GCCCGCGCCCTGCACGGCTGCTCCGAGCGGGCCGGCCGCGCCTTCGTGGCGGTGAACTGCGGCGCCCTGCCCGAGAACCTGGTGGAATCCATCCTGTTCGGCCACGAGAAGGGCTCGTTCACCGGGGCCACCGACAAGCATCTCGGCAAATTCCAGGAGGCCAACGGCGGCACCCTGTTCCTCGACGAGATCGGCGAGCTGCCCCTCGACATGCAGGTGAAGCTGCTGCGCGCCCTGCAGGAGGGCGAGGTCGACGCCGTCGGCGCCAAGCGGCCGATGAAGGTCGACGTGAGGGTGATCTCGGCCACCAACCGCGACCTGGCCCTGGCCGTGTCCCAGGGCCGCTTCCGCGAGGATCTGTTCTATCGCCTGAACGTGTTCCCGATCGAGGCGCCGGCGCTGCGCGAGCGCATCGAGGACGTGCCGGCCCTGGTCGAGCATTTCGTGCGCCGCTTCAACGTCGAAGAGGGCAAGGGCGTGGTCGGCGCGACCAACGAGACGCTGCAGCTGCTCTTGACCCACGACTGGCCCGGCAACGTCCGCCAGCTGGAAAACGCCGTCTACCGCGCCATCGTCCTGGCCGACGGCCCCTATCTGCAGCCGCACGACTTCCCCTCGATCTCGGGGCTGAAGCCGCCGGTGGCCGAGCCGGGCTCGGGCCAGACCCTGGTCCCACCGCTGTCGGCCCAGGCGTTCCTGGCCGACATGCCCAAGGAAGCGCCGGTGCGCATCCTCGACGAGCGCGGGCACCTGCGCACCCTGGAAGAGATCGAGAAAGACCTGATCCAGCTCGCCATCGGCATCTATTCCGGCCACATGAGCGAGGTGGCCCGCCGGCTCGGCATCGGCCGCTCGACGCTCTATCGCAAGGTCCGCGAGCAGGGCATCGACGGGGTCGGGCCCGACGGCGATAGCGACGGCGAGGGCGGCGTGGAGGCCGAAGCCGCCTGAGCGCCCCGCTCGAACCGCTTCGGCAAAGGCGCTTCGCTTCGGTTTGAAGCGCCGCTACACAAGGGCCGATGAGCGAGACCAAGGCCCAGGGCGTCAACGCCCAGTACAACGTCGCGCGGCCGGATTCCCTGCCGGTGCGCATCGCCGGCTATCAGCGGCGCAAGATGTTCGAGCGGTTCGTCCAGGCCACCGGGGTTACCGAGGCGGACACCATCGTCGACGTCGGCGCCACTTCGGACCGCAGCTACGACCACTCCAACTATCTGGAGGCCTGGCACCCGCATAAGCACCGGGTGACTGCGGTCGGCGTCGACGACGCCGGGTTCCTGGAGACGATCTATCCCGGCATGCGGTTCGTGAAGGCCGACGGCCGCGCCCTGCCGTTCGAGACCGGCGAATTCGACTACGCCCACTCCAGCGCCGTGCTCGAGCACGTCGGCTCGGCCGACAAGCAGGCGAGGTTCCTCAGCGAACTCTGGCGGGTATCGAGGAAGGGGATTTTCGTGACCACGCCCAACCGCTGGTTCCCCGTCGAGTTCCACACCACCCTGCCCCTGGTGCACTGGCTGCCGACGGCCGTACACCGCCCGATCTTCCGCGCCCTGGGCCGCGACTTCTTCGCCGACGAAGAGAACCTGAACCTGCTCTCGCCGGGGACGCTGACGAAGGCGGCGCGGGCGGCGGGGATCAAGGACTTCCGGGTAGATTCAGTCTCCCTCGGCGGCTGGCCGACGAACCTGCTGCTGGTGGCGAAGAAGGTGGTTTAGCCGCTTGACCAGTCCTCCAGATCGAGATCCTCAATCCTGGAGAATTCGCGGACGTTGGCGGTCACCAGAGTCCAGCCACATTCCACCGCCTGACCGGCGATCAGCGCGTCGATGTCTCCGATCGGATGCCCAGCTCTGCGGAGCCGGGCCCTGATCCTCGCGGCGGCGTAGGCGTCCCGTTCCGACCAATCGATGGCATCCAGTTGAGCCAGCAGCGCCCGCACTTCACCCACGTGATGTTCGGGACGGCGGCTGATGAGGGCACCGAACACCAATTCATGGACGGTGAGGCTGGACACCACGATGTGCTGGTTGTTCGCCAAGGCCCCTTGATAGCGTTGACGAACTTCAGGCCGTTTGCCGTTCAGGATATCGACGATAACGTTCGTGTCGAGGCACAGGGTCACTCGTCAAAATCCACGTCGCGCAACATCGGTTGAGGGGGACGCACAAGGATCTCGTCGCCGCGCAGGGCGTCGATCCTGGCCCAGAATGCCTCCCAGTCCTCCTTCGTCTGCGGCCTGGGCTTTTGCGGCGCGCTTAGGATCACCGCATCCCCCTCTCGGTGGATGTCGACCTCGTCGACCTCGAAGCGGAATTCCTTGGGCAGGCGGACGGCCTGGCTGCCGCCGTGTTTGAAGATCTTGGCGCGGGCCATGGTTGGGCTCCGTATCTACGGTCTGTAGATACGTCTCCGGAGTGTGCCGATCAAGACCCGGAAGCGTCCGACGACATTGCCTGCAGCACCCGCCGGGCTCGGGCGGCCTCGCCGATGGGCGCGCCGACGCGAAATCCGCCGATCTGCGCTGCGGGCAGGATGCAGCTGAAGCTCTGGTCCATCAGCCGGGCCGCGATGCCGGACGCCTGCAGGGCGCCGCAGACGATCTGGGCTTCCACCAGGCTCGAGAACGCGGCGACGACCTCAATATCCAAGCTTGCGTCCTCGGGCTGGAAGCATCGAACCAAACTCCCGCTCTTCCCGGCGAAAGCCGACCCAGGTGTTTTTGTTGCGAGATCTCCGCAGTCCCGGGCTTTCAGAAAAAGCCTGGGTCCCGGCTTTCGCCGGGATGAGCGGAGTTGAAATCGATCACGCGCACTGCTCCTCGCCGTCGTCGATCAGAGCCGCGCGCATCCCCGATCACACCTCGAGCAGCAGCCGCTCGGGGTCCTCGATGGCTTCCTTGACGCGCACCAGGAAGGTCACCGCTTCCTGGCCGTCGACCACGCGGTGATCGTAGCTCAGGGCCAGGTACATCATCGGCCGGATCACCACCTGGCCGTCGATGGCCACGGGGCGCTCCTGGATCTTGTGCATGCCGAGGATGGCCGACTGAGGCGCGTTCAGGATCGGGGTCGACATCAAGGAGCCATAGACCCCGCCGTTGGAGATGGTGAAGGTGCCGCCCTGCAGATCCTCCAGCGCCAGGGCCCCGTCGCGGGCCTTCTTGCCGAGGCCGCCGATGGCCTTTTCGACGCCGGCGATGCTCAGCACATCGGCGTCGCGGACCACCGGCACCACCAGGCCCTTCTCGGTGCCGACGGCGACGCCGATGTCATAGTGGTTCTTGTAGACGAGGTCGGTCCCGTCGATCTCGGCGTTGACCGCGGGGATCTCCTTCAGAGCCGCGATGCAGGCCTTCACGAAGAAGCCCATGAAGCCGAGCTTCACCCCGTGGCGCTTCTCGAAGCTGTCCTTGTAGAGGCTGCGCAGTTTCATCACTGCGCTCATGTCGACCTCGTTGAAGGTGGTCAGCATGGCGGCGGTGTTCTGGGCCTCCTTCAGCCGGCGGGCGATGGTCTGGCGCAGGCGCGTCATCCGCACCCGCTCTTCGCGCTCGTGGGCAGGTCGGGGCTCGATCGTCGGCGGGGCCACGGACGGCGCGGGCCGGGCCGCGCGGGCCTCCAGTTCGGTCAGGGCGTCGCCCTTGGTCACCCGGCCGTCGCGGCCGGTTCCCTGTATCGCTCCGGCGTCCAGCCCGGCCTCGGTCACGATCCGTTGCGCCGACGGCGACAACGGCGCGGAGGCCGGCTTGGCGGCGGGCTCGGGAGCGGGAGTTGAGGCCGGCGCCGGCGCCCTGGCCTGAGGCGCGGGTTCGGGAGGCGGCGCCGGGGCCGGCTTGGCCGCCGCCGGAGCGGCTTCGGCGACCGCGCCGCCGCCATCGCTGACACGGCCCAGCACCTGGCCCGGCTTGACCGTCTCGCCCTCGGCGGCCGCAACGTCCTGAAGCACGCCGTCGGCGGGGGCGGAGACTTCCAGCGAGACCTTGTCGGTCTCCAGCTCGACCAGGACCTCGTCCCGCTTGACCTTGTCGCCAGGCTTCTTGGCCCAGCGCGCCACGGTCGCCTCGGTCACGGACTCGCCGAGGGTCGGGGTCAGGATGTCGGCCATGTCTCGTTCAGCTCCAGGGGTGCGCGGCGGGCAGACTCAGGCGAAGGCCTCGGCCAGGAAGGTCGCGAGTTCCTTCATGTGCCGGCTCATCAGGCCCGCGGCGGTGGAGGCCGAGGCCGGCCGGCCGACGTAGCGGGCGCGCTTGGCCGAGATCTTCATCCGCGCCAGGGTCAACTCCAGCCAGGGGTCGACGAAGGTCCAGCCGCCCATGTTCTTGGGCTCCTCCTGGCACCAGACCAGTTCGGCGTTGGCGAAGCGGGCCAGCACCGTCGACAGCGTCTTCGTCGGCCAGGGATAGAACTGCTCCAGCCGCAGCAGATAGACGTCGTCGCGGCCGAACTTGGCGCGGGCGTCGACCAGGTCGAAGTAGACCTTGCCCGAGCAGAGCACCACGCGCTTGATCTTGTCGTCCGGAACCAGCTGGATGCCGCCGACGTCGCATCCCACCTCCGCGCCGTCGATCATCACCCGGTGGAACGAGGTGCCGGGCCCCAGATCCTCGATGTTCGAGACCGCGCGCTTGTGCCTGAGCAGCGACTTGGGCGTCATCAGGATCACGGGCTTGCGGAACGGCCGGTGCATCTGCCGGCGCAGGATGTGGAAATAGTTGGCCGGGGTGGTGCAGTTGGCGACCTGCAGATTGTCCTCGGCGCAAAGCTGCAGATAGCGCTCCAGCCGCGCGGAGGAGTGCTCGGGCCCCTGGCCCTCGTAACCGTGGGGCAGGAGCAGCACCAGGCCCGACATGCGCAGCCACTTGCGCTCGCCCGATGAGATGAACTGGTCGATGATCACCTGGGCGCCGTTGGCGAAGTCGCCGAACTGGCCCTCCCACAGCACCAGGGTGTTCGGATCGGCGAGGGAGAAGCCATATTCGAAGCCCATCACCGCCTCTTCCGAGAGGGCGGAATCCAGCACCTCGAAATTGGCCTGGCCGGGACGGATGTGGTTCAGCGGCACATAGGCCGCCTCGGTGGTCTGGTCGACGATGGCGGCGTGGCGCTGGCTGAAGGTGCCGCGGACGCTGTCCTGGCCGGACAGGCGCACCGGGAAGCCCTCGTCCAGCAGGGTGGCGAAGGCGAGCTGTTCGGCGGTGGACCAGTCGATGTCGTGGCCGGTGACGATGGCTTCGCGCCGGTTCTCGATCACCCGGCGCAGGGTCTTATGGGCGTCGACGCTCTCGGGGATGGTGTTCAGCTTGAGGCCGATGTCGTGCAGCTTCTGCTCGGCCACCGCGGTGTCGCCGCGCAACTCGGAATCTTCGGCGGTGTGCAGATGGGCCCACTTGCCATCCAGCCAGTCGGCCTTGTCGGCCTCATAGGTCTTGCCGGCCTCGAACTCCTTGTCGAGGAAGGCGTCGAACTCGTCGACCCAGGCGGTGACCTGATCCTCGGTGGCCACGCCATCGGCGACCAGCCGCTGGGCGTAGAGTTCTCGGGTGGGCGGCAGCTCCTTGATCTTCTTGTACATCACGGGCTGGGTGAAGGTCGGATCGTCGCCCTCGTTGTGGCCGAACCGGCGGTAGCAGAACATGTCCACCACCACGTCCTTGCCGAAACGCTGGCGGAACTCGGCGGCGACCTTGGCGGCGTAGACGACCGCTTCGGGATCATCGCCATTGGCGTGGAAGATCGGGGCCTCGACCATCAGCGCCACGTCCGACGGATAGGGCGAGGAGCGAGAGTGCTTGGGGCTGGTGGTGAAGCCGATCTGGTTGTTGACGATGAAATGCACCGCCCCGCCGGTGCGGTAGCCCCTCAGCCCCGAGAGGGTGAAGCACTCGGCCACCACGCCCTGGCCGGCGAAGGCGGAGTCGCCGTGCATCAGCACCGGCAGCACGTGGCCGCGGCCCGCGTTAAGATCCTGGCGCAGGGCGAAGGCCTGCTTGGCCCTGGCCTTGCCCAGCACCACCGGATTGACGATCTCCAGGTGGCTGGGATTGGCGGTCAGCGACAGGTGCACGCTGTTGCCGTCGAACACCCGGTCGGACGAGGCGCCCAGGTGGTATTTCACGTCGCCCGAGCCCTCGATGTCGGAGGGCAGGGCCGAGCCGCCCTGGAACTCGTGGAAGATCACCCGGTAGGGCTTGCCCATCACCGCGGCCAGGACGTTCAGGCGCCCCCGGTGGGGCATGCCGATGATGATGTCCTTCACGCCGAGCGCGCCGCCGCGCTTGATCACCTGCTCCATGGCCGGGACCAGCGACTCCGCGCCGTCCAGGCCGAAGCGCTTGGTGCCGGGGAAGCGCTTGTGCAGGAAGTGCTCGAAGGCCTCCGCCTCGATCAGCTTCTTGAGGATGGCGATCTTGCCTTCGGAGGTGAAGGCGATCTCCTTGTCCTTGCCCTCGATGCGCTCCTGCAGCCAGGCCTTCTCCTGCGGATCGGAGATGTGCATGTACTGCACCCCGACGTTGCCGCAGTAGGTGCGCCGCAGGATCTGCAGGATCTCGCGGACCGTCGAGGTCTCCAGCCCCAGGACGAAGTCCAGGAAGATCTGCCGGTCGAAGTCGGCCTCCGAGAAGCCGTAGCTGGCCGGGTCGAGTTCGGAGGTGTCCTCCGGTGGCTGGGCCAGGCCCAGGGGGTCGAGATTGGCCGCCAGGTGCCCGCGCATCCGGTAGGCGCGGATCATCATGATGGCCCTGAGCGAATCCAGGGTCGCGGCTCTGATCTGTTCGGAGGTGGCGGCCGGCGCCTGGGCGGCGATGGTCTTGCCGATCTTGGCCTCGACCGCCGGCCAGAGGCCGTCGATGGCGCTCAGCCAGTCGGGGCGGGGGCCCGGCGGCAGGTGAGGCGTCCAGGACGGTTCGGCGGCGGCCTTGCGGACCTCGTCGGAGCGGTCGCGCAGGGTGGCGAAAAAGGCCTGCCAGGAGGGCTCGACCGACGCCGGATCCTCCACCCACTTCAGATAGAGGTCTTCCACGAACGAGGCGTTGCCGCCGTAGAGGAAGGAAGTCTCGGCGAGGACCTGGTTAATCCGCCCGGAATCGTCCGCCATGGTCTCCGACCTTGAGCCCGCCCAAGGGGGCGAACCTATGCGCCCATTGCTTATATATTTCTTCCGCTTATCGGCGCCAAAGCGGCAGAACAGCCAATTCTCG
>DATCFQ010000571.1:0-5454 GCA_036509495.1 Caulobacteraceae bacterium | reverse complement strand
CGTCGTTCTCCAGATAGCGGAAGTGCTTGGCCTCCGACTGGGTGTGGGCGTAGCGCGCGATGCGCATGGAGAAGGTCGGCAGGCCCGCCAGCACGGCGTCGATCATGCCGGAGGTGTTGATCCCGATCGCCGCCTCGGCGTGCAGGAAGCTGGCCCGCATCTGGCCGAAGCCGTCGCGGGTCTCCGGCAGCTCGCCCCCCTTGGGAAAGACGCAGACGCCTTCGCCCGACAGCCCCTCGTAGATCCTGGCGTTGGCCGGGTGCGGCCGGATCAAGAGCTGGCAGCCGCGCAGCTCCGGGTTTTGGCTGGCGCCCAGGAACCGGCGCAGCTTCTCGACGAACCAGACCTCGTTGTCGGCGATCTTCCGAGAGGAGCCCAGATAGAGAAGGATCCGCCGCTCGGGATCCAGGTCCAGCTGGCGGCAGAAGGCCTCGCGGCCCGCCACCGGCGCCTCGGCGTCGAACCACTTGTCGAAGAAAGGGGCGCCGGCGATCTCGATGCGGTCGCTATCGATGCGGTGGATCTCGATCGCGTCCCGCAGATGGTGCTGGTTCCAGACGAACAGCCGGTCGGGCGCGACCTGGATCAGGCCCTTGGTCGAGAGATTGTCCCAGGTCTGCACCGGCAGGGCGGTGGGGATGCCGAGCTTGCGCGCGGCCTTCACATAGTCGGTCTCTTCCGAGAACCTGAGGTTCAGCGGGCTGACCACCAACACGTCGGGCGCGCGGGCCCGAATGAACTCGACCACGCCCGGATCGGGCGTCGTCGTCGCTTCGGCGATACGCATCGCCGCCCCGGTGAGGGGCGAGCCCAGGAGCGCCCGGTAAAGCGGCTTTTCGCTGCGCGCCCTCCAGCGATCGTCCAGATGCTGGCGCCAGCGGTCGACATAGTAGGGCGTGGTGTCCGGGCGGGTCAGATAGCTGCGGTAGGAGCGCAGCTCGCGAAGGCCGAAGATCCGGGCGCGGCGGCTGCCGGTGCGGCGCACCGACCAGCTGACGGTCAGCGCCGGATGCGCCTCCTGGAACTCCTCGACGGCGGTCATGTCGCCGCCCCGCCACTTCTTGCTCCAGCCGTAGTCGAAGGCGATCTCGACCTCGGCCCCCCGCGCCAGCAGGGCTGCCAGCACGCTGTCGTAATAGGAGATGTGCGCGATCGAGCGCGCGATGAACAGCACGCGCGGGGCCGCGGCGCTTGAAGCGAGGCCTGCCGACGGGGCCGTCAATGCGCCGGCTCGGTCAGGGCGCGCCCGGCCGCCAGAAGCTCCAGCACTCCAGCCATCGCGGCGGCGTCCTCGAGATCGAGCACCAGGGGGGCGGGCTGGAAAAGCCGCGCCGCGGTCGCCGCGTCCACGCGCTGGCGCTCGTCCTGGCCAGCCCCGAGGCAGATCGTCGGCCGGCCGAGGGCCGCCGCCGCGTGGGCCATCCAGCCCTGGGGCCCGAGATAGCCGCAGGCCGCCGCCAGCACCGCCGATGCGGTCTCCTTGGCGGTGCGGGCTTCGAGCCCGACGATCTGGACCCCCTGAGCCGAAGCGGCGAGAGCCGCGGCCCCCCCGGCGTGCGCAGGCTCGGACAGGACCACCACGCGGGTCTTGTCGGCGACGCGCCGGATCAGCGCCTGGAAGGCTCCCCCGCAGTCGTCCGGCAGCCCCACGGCCAAGTAGGCGGACGGCAGGCCCGGGACCCGCTGGCGGGCCCGCTTCTCCTTGATCCGGATCGCCTGGGGACGGGTCCGCGCGCCCAGCAGCGCCGGCCCGGCGTGGCCGGACCAATAGCGCTCGAAGCTGACCGCCATGGCCCAGGCGGGCAGGACCTTCAGGCCCCGGAAGCCGAGCCGGCGGTCCAGCCGCTTGACGATCTGCCGGTCCGCGTCGGTGACACCGAAGCGCTTCCTGCGCTGGGCGAGTTCCTGTGTGCGGCTGCGATCCAGATCCGCCAGGGCGGCGGGTTCGTAGAGTTCGGTCAGGTCGAAATATTGGCCGACGAGGCCGTCGTACCAGGGCCGGGCGCCGCCGCTGGACACCACCACGATGCGCTCCTTGTCGACTTGGTAGCGTCGCCGCCACCAGCGCAGGAACGGGGTCCAGTAGAGCAGTTCGAGGTCCGGATCGTCCCACCACGGTCCCAGCACCACCAGCCCGCGCCCCTCGGCGGCCTGGGCCATGACCCGCTCGGCGGAGATCTCGTTGGCCACCATGCCCGGGTCCAGCCGCTCGCCGAGGCCGGCCCTCAGCAGCGGCCGGCGGCCCGGCGCCAAGGCCACGGTCGTGGCCGCCAGGGCCGGATAGACGCGGCGCGCATAGGCTTCCTGCATGCGCCGCCAGAGGCCGTCGTCCGAACCGCCCTCGCGGTCCTCGCCAGCTGGGCCCGGCGCGGGCGGATGGGTGAGATCGTCGAAGGCCAGGGCGGCCCAGAGCGCCGGCCGATAGAGCCCGGCGAGGCCCTCGGGGACTGGGGCCGCGACAGCCCCATGTCCGGCCTGGGCGAGCACGGCCTCGGCCGTCCCACCGATCACCGCCGCCCCCAGCCCCAGGCCTTGGCAGGCCCTCAGGTACTCGGCTTCGATGGAGCCGGCCCGCGCCGCCTCGCCCAGCAGCACGAGGTCCAGGTCGAGCTGGCGAAGATAGGCGAGGATGCCCGGATCGGGCGGCAGCCCCCGCGTCAGGGGCGGGCCCAGCGTCTCGGCCAGCCGCCGCCAGCGGTCCCGCCGCGGAACAGCGTGGCCGATGCTCAGGCCGGGCCAGGCGTCCCAGAGCGCGGTCAGGCGCGCGGGATCGACGGCTTCGGTCAGCCCCAGGTGCATGGCGTGCCCAGCCCCCAGCAGCACGGCGCACGGATCCAGCACGCGCTCCAGCGCCTCGGGACGGACGATGATGGCGATGCGGGCCAGACGGGCTCTCCGGGCGAAGCGGTGCGGCCGAGCTTAGCGGACCGGCGGGTCCAGGCGCCAGCCGGGCCATGGGCCGCCGCAGGCGGCCTCGGCCAGCACCGCCGCCAGGTCGGGCTCTTCGAGGTCCTGGTCGTGACGGCCGAACACCCGGTCGCGGACATTGCGGCGCATGTGGAAGGCGAAGGGTGCGCCGCGCCAGACGAACTTCTCCGGCTGCAGATCGTCGAAGGCGTCGGCGGCGAAGCCGGGCGCGTCCTCCGGCGCCAGCCATGTCCCGTCGGCCGGCAGGAAACGCCAGCGCCGCGGCGCGAGCCGTTCCAGCCAGCGCCCGCGGCCGGTCTGCAGGTGCTTGGGCCGGCTGAGTTCGGCGTCCAGGTCGACCACCGGCAGGATCAGCTCGGACCGGATGCGGCCGAACCGCTGGCGCAGCTTCCAGCCGGTGTCGCGCCGGGTCTCGATCAGCATGCGGGCGTGCGCCAGCGAGGCATGCGCCTTCAGCCACTGCGCCAGCGGCCGCTCGTCCTTCTCGCGGTCCTCGACGATGGCCGGGGTGAAGTCGAGCTCCGCCGCGGGGGCCTGGTGAAGGTCGATCAGCAGGAAGTGCACGCAGGGGAAATCGCGCCACTTGCGATACCAGCGCGGGTGCCAGGGCGCGCCGAAGAAGCCGAGGCCGCGCCGCTTCACGTGCGCCAGGCACTCGGCGATCCAGTGGCGATAGACCACGAACAGATCCGGATCGATCACCAGGGCATAGCGGGTGGTCACCCGGCGGACGGCCATGTTGAGGGCGGCGGCGTGGTGGTAGCTGCCGCGGCCGGGCAGGGGCAGGGGCTCCGGGTCGATCCCGGCCAGCACCTCGCAGCGCGGATCGGCGATCTCGAGCTGCGGCGCGCCCTGGGCGGCGTTGTCCACCACCAGGAAGCGGAAGTCTGCGCCCGGATTGAGCGCGTCGATCATCTGCAGCTGCCGGCGAATGTAGCCGTAGTGCTTCTCGATGCCGACGGTCAGGATGGTCAGCTCGGGCTCGTCCGTCATCGGATCAGTCCCTGACCTCTTTCGGCGGCGGCCCCAGCAGGGCCGGCTCGAACAGCAAGGCGCAGACCAGGGTCCAGACGATCGAGATCATCAGGATCTTGCCCATGCTGGCGGTTCCCGGATGGCTGGAGAGCCACAGGCTGCCGAATGCGACTCCCGTGGTCAGGGCGCTGAACAGCACCGCCCGCGCCAGGCTCGATTGCAATAGGTCGGTCTCGCCCGAACGCCAGGCCAGCACGAAATAGATGTGGAAGGCCACGCCCACCCCGAACAGCAAGGGGAAGGCGATGATGTTGGCGAAGTTGATCGACTGGCCGATCACCACGCAGGTCGCCAGGGTCAGGAAGCCGGCGAGCACCACCGGCGCCAGGGTGAAGGCCACTTCCTTGATGCTCCTGAGGCGCACGAACAGCAGCGCCGCCACCGCGATCAGCGACAGGATCCCCGCCTCGATGAAGGCGGACTCGATGGTCTTGGCGGCGGCCTGGATCGAGATCGGGCCGCCCGAGGCGTCCGGCGCCACGGTCTGCACCGCCTTGGCGAAGTCGACCAGCACGCGGTTGTCGTTGGAATTCCCCTTGGGGAAGACCTGTACCCGCGCCTCGCCTCCCGGCGCGACCCAGTTGCGGACCAGGTCGGGCGGCAGGGTCTGAAGGGACACCGGCTGGGCGGCCAGCATGTTGCGGATCTGACCCAGCAGGGCGCTCAGGGGCGCGGTCAGGACCTCCGCCGCGCTCTGGCGCAGGCTGGCGGGGCCGGCGGCCAGGCGATCGAAGGCCACGGCCAGCCGGGCGGCGTCTCCGGCGCCGGGCTGGGAGGCGCCCGTCACGCCGCGCAGGGCGGCGGCGGCGGCGGCGAGACTCTGCACCGTCTCCGCATCGGTGGGCGGCGGCTTGGACTGGAGCGGGTTCACCGCCGTGTCGAGCAGCAGCGAGGCGTCGGAGATCAGGGCCAGCTTGGCCGGCTGATCGCCCGGCACGAAGCTCGACAGGGTGATGGCCTGATCGACCTCGGGCAGCTTGGCCAGCGCCTTGGCGGCCTGGTCGGCGCCGGCCAGCGAGGGCCTCAGCACGTCGATGGCGTTGGGCGTGTTCTCGGGGTCGTGCATCAGGTCGTTCAGGGTAGAGATCGCCTCGCTGTTCGGATTGCGCAGGTGCATCGGATTGAAGTCGAAGCGCACCAGCGGCAAGAGGGCGATGGAGACCAGCACCGATACGCCGAAGGCGCCCAGCACCACCTTCCGGTGCGAGATCAGATAGGCGTCGACCGGGGCGAACCAGCTGAAACCGACCTTCAGCTCCTGTTCGGGGGGACGCAGCAGCTGCACCAGGGCCGGCAGCATGGTCATGGTCAGGATCAGGGCGATGGCCATGCCCAGGCCCGCGATCACTCCCAGTTCCGATACCCCCACATAGCTGGTCGGCAGGAAGGCGAAGAAGCCGAGCGCGATGGCCGCTGCGGCGACGGCGATGGATCCGCCGATATGGCTGGCGGCGCGCTCCATGGCGGTGCGGATCGCGACCCTTTCCAGCC
>DATCFQ010000570.1:0-5103 GCA_036509495.1 Caulobacteraceae bacterium | reverse complement strand
CCCTGCCGGTCGTCAAGCTGTCAGAACCGGAGGCTGGCGCCCACCTCGAACCGCCGCCCCAGCACGTCGTACAGCGATGGATTGTCCTGAATCGAGTAGCTCGAGAAGGTGCTGTAGTAGGGGGTGACCGGCGGACTGACGTCGAACAGGTTGGTGATCGTGCCGAAGATCTCGGTATTGGCGAAGGTCTTGAGCCTATAGCTCAGCCGCAGGTCGGTATAGAAGATCGGCGGCACGTCGTTGCTCTCGATGGTCGTGCCCGCCACGGCGGCGTTTTCCAGCGTGCCCGAGGAGATGAAGCGCCCCTGCACGAAGGCCGAGAAGGGGCCGTTGGCATAGGTCAGGTTGGCCGTGAACTTGAACCGCGGCAGGGCATAGGGCGTGCCGTCCGACTGCTGGATGCCCACCTGGCCGGCGCGGTCGATCTTGGCGGCGCCGTTGTTGATCTGTGAGTTCTCGATCAGCCAGCTGCCGAGGAAGCGACCGGTCAGGGACTCGCCGCCGCCACCGAGCAGACGCAGGTCGCGATGGTAGTCGGCCTCGAAGTCGACTCCCCGCACCATGGCCTCGTTGATGTTCACATAGACGTTGCCCACCAGGATCGGCAGGTCGGTGACCGTGTCGCGGGTGACCAGCTGGCAGAGGTTGGTCGCGCCTGCCGCACACTGGTTGACGATGGTCTGCGGGGTGAGCTGGCCGATCGCGTCGTTGATCTTGATCCGGTACCAGTCGACCGAGAAGGACGCGCCGGGGATCATCCGGGGCTGCAGCACCGCGCCGGCGGTGAAGGTGTCGGCCTTTTCAGGCTTCACGTTCGGATTGCCGCCCGAGAAGGTGGTGATGTTGATGATCCCGGCGGCGGGATGCAGCGGATCGGTGATGGTGCCGGCGCCGCCGGTCTTGTCGAACCGCTCCGAGAGGTTGGCGGCGCGCACGTCGCGCGAATAGGTTCCGCGCAGCCGGAAGCCGCCCAAGACCTCCCAGCTCGCCCCGGCCTTGTAGGACCAGATGCCGCCCGAGCCGGAATAGTCGGCCCAGCGTCCGGCCAGATCGAGCTTGAGCAGCTTCATGAAGGGCGCGTCGGCGATGATCGGAATCCCGATCTCGCCGAAGCCCTCCTTGGTCTCGATGGCCCCGATGATGTTGGAGACCTTGGAATACTGGATGCCGACGGTGTTGGCGCAGTCCGGCGGGTTCAGGCCGCGCAATCCGGACGCGACGGCCGCCGCGCTGCCGTTACACGGGATCGGGCGGAAGCTGGTCTGGTCGCCTTCTGGATTGGTCGGGTCCCGCACGATCTGGAAGATGCTCTCCCGGCGGAACGTGCCCCCGAAGGCGGCGGTGATCGGGCCGGCGCCCCAGCCCTTGAACAACTCGCCATTCATCGACAGTTCGGCCACATGCTGTTGCATGGTGGAGATGTTCACCTTGGCGATCTGCGAGACGTAGGAGTCGTTTATTCCAGGCGCGGCGCCCAGGCCGGCGAAGTAGAGCGGCGTGTTGATCGTCTGGCCCGGCGTTTCGCCGGTGACATAGCTGATCGCCCCTGCCGAGGCGGCGCCGACCCCGAACAGATCGATCGGTTGGCATCCGGGGAGCGGGTTGGACGAGAGCGAGGTGCGGCAGACGACCTGACCCGTGCTCGAATCCTTCACGGCGTCGGCCGCCGCGAACATGTGCAGGACGTTCATGCCGACCTGGTACATGTGCCGGGTGTTGTGCCCGTACTGGTAGTACCCATCGACGGTCCAGTTGTTGAGGAACCCGCCGTTTTCGATGTTCCATTTGAACCCGGCGGTGGCCGAGTTCATCAGACTGGTGTCGCGCAGCGTATCGTTGGCGCCGTAGGTCTCGGGGCTGCCGGTGCTCCTCAGGAGGAACGAGGCGATGTGGTTGGCCGTCATGATCTGCTGGACGCTGGCCGGCAGGAAGGCGTTGCCCGAGAAGATGGTGATGGCGGTCGGCGCGCCCAGCAGCGACCCTTCGGGCGTGTTGTAGGCCAGGGTGCTTTCCGAGCCACGCAGGTACTGGGCGAACACGGTGAAATTCGGCGTGAAGTCGTAGTCCGCGTAGGCGAAGACGCTGTAGCGGTCCAGGTCCGGATAGAGCGTCGGGATCGAACCGCCGTTGAGGTCGTCGCCGGAGCCGCCGTTGGTGATCGACTGACGCGCCGCGGCCGTGCCCACGGCTCCCGACTCGGTGCTGTTGGTCTGGAACTGATAGGTCGAGCCGTTGGGATCGAAGGCGAGGCCGTTGAGCGGCGTGCCCGGCGAATAGATCAGGCCGCCGAAGGTGGCGTTGGCCGACACCACATTGGGACGGATCAGCAACTCGTTGTTGGGTCCGACGACCGTGCCCCAGGCCTGGTACCAGTCGCGGCCCTTGTAGGTGAAGACGCCTTGCTGCTTGAACATCTCGGCCGAGACCAGCAGATGCCCCTTCTCGCCCAGGGCCATGCCGTAGGCGGCCGATACCTGCCAGTTGCCGCCGTCGCCGCGGCTGGTCTCGCCGCCCTGGGTGGTCAGCTTCAGGCCGGTGAACCTGGTGTCGAGGATGAAGTTGGCGACGCCGGCGACGGCGTCGGTGCCATAGGCGGCCGAGGCCCCGCCGGTCACCGTCTCGACGCTCCTGATCATCTCGGACGGGAACATGTCGACGTCCACGCCGCCGAAAGCGTTCTGCGAGATCACCCGGCGTCCGTCCAGCAGCGTCAGCGTCCGGTTGACGCCGAGGCCCCTGATGTTGAGGTCGCCGTAGCCGGCGCGGGTGAACCAGCTGGCGCCTGAGTTCGGCGTCTGGCTGCCATAGAATTCCGGCAGCTGGGTGATGCCCTCGACCAGGGTCGTGGGCGCCATCTGCTTGAGTTCGACGCCGCTGACCGCGGTCACCGGGACGGGCGCCAGCATGCCGTTCTGGCGCAGGTGCGAACCGGTCACCACGACTTCCGATACGTTGTTGGACGAACCGGCGGTGACGACGGTCCCCGCCACCTGGGCCTCGGCGTTCAACGCCACGGCTGACGAGCCTGCGACCAGAGCCGCCAACAGCAATCTCCGCCTGTTTCTCTGCAACATGAAATCCCCCCTCGATCCGTCCACATGCCTCGCCTTGCTCGGTCCGGTTCCCCCCGTGACCAGCCCATGGCATCCATGGGCGCAGGCGTGCTAGGAATATGAACATGAATACTGATTCATCTTTTGGTGTCAATCCGCCTTCCGGCGCCGTGCGACCCGCGCCCAGCCAGGATCGCAGCCGCCGGACCGCCGAGCGGTTCCTGGACGCGGCGCTCAAGCTTCTGGAAACAAAGACCTTCGAGGAGCTGGCCGTGGCCGACCTCGCCCGCGAGGCCGGTCGCTCGGTCGGCGCCTTTTATCAGCGCTTCGGCAGCAAGGACGATTTCCTGGTGCTGCTGCTGGTCACCTATTTCGAGAGCCGTGAGCTGGGGACAGCTCAGATTCTGGCCGAAGGGCGCGACGAAGGCGTCGTCGAGGCGGTGCTGACGGACAACTTCCTGTCGATCATGCGCAATCGCAACCTGTGGCACGCGGCCCTGCGCAAATCGGCCCAGGCGCCGGGCTTCTGGTCGCAGTTTCACCGATACGTCCAGCGCCGGCCCCAGCTCATGGCCGCCCGGCTCGGCGAACTCTCCGGCCAATCGCTGTCCGACGGCGAGGTCTATCGCCTCGGCATCGCGCTGCAGGTGTTCAACAGCGTGATCAACAATCAGATGATGAACAATCCGGGCCCGCTGATGCTGGGCGGCCCGGAGTTCCTGCCGGCCCTGCTGAGGGTGTTCAGGGCGGTGTACGTCGCCGACCTCTAGTACCTCAGGAAATCCCGCCGCTCCTCGGCCCAGGCCTCCTCGTCGGGAGCCGTCAGCGCGTCCAGGTCGCCCGGCGCCCCTGCCGGGTCGTCGACCCACTCGCGCAGCAGCGGCGAGCCGTTGATGACGTCGATGGCGAGCTTGTCGGTGACGTACTCGTAGGGGAAATCGCGCCAGAGGTCGTAGTCGGGGTAGAGCCGGCGGATGGCCTTGAAGGCCAGGGCCTGCAGGCGCCAGGGGCGGAACGCCTCGTGGTCGTAGGCCGGTCCCTCGGTGTGGATCTGCACACCGCTGCACAGCTGGCGCGCATGCTTGTGGAAGGTCGGCTCGAAGGCGAGATCGCGCAGTTGGCATCCCTCCAGCCACTGTGGGGCCAGGGCCTGCATCTCGGCGATGACCCGGCGCCCGTCGATGTCGGGGGCTCCGAAGATCTCCAGCGGACGGGTGGTGCCGCGGCCCTCCGACAAGGTCGCGCCCTCGACCATCACCGTGCCGGCATAGGCGCGCGCCATCCACAGGTTCGGCGCGTTGGGGCTGGGATTGACCCAGGCCCGTTCGCCCAGCGGCCAGCCGTGGCCGGGCCCCTCGTCCGGGCGCCAGCCCTGCATCTCGATCACCCGGTAGTCGACATCGAGCCCCCGGCTCCTGATGAACCAGTCGCCGAGTTCGCCCAGGGTCAGGCCGTGGCGCATGGGCAGGGGGCCGGCGCCGACGAAACTTTCCCAGCCCGGCCTGAGGGTGAGCCCCTCGATCGGCCGGCCGACCGGATTGGGGCGGTCCAGCACCCACACCGTCTTGCCATGGGCGGCGGCGGCCTCCAGCACATAGAGCAGGGTGGTGATGAAGGTGTAGATGCGGCAGCCGAGGTCCTGCAGGTCGACGAGCAGGACGTCGAAGGCGCCCATCATCTGGCCGGTGGGCCGGCGCACCTCGCCATAGAGACTGAACACGGCGATGCCGTGCACCGGATCGTTGAAATCCGGCGACTCCACCATGTTGTCCTGCTTGTCGCCTCTGAGGCCGTGCTGCGGGCCGAAGGCGGCGGTGAGGTTCATCCGCGGCAGGGCGGCCAGGGCATCCAGCGAATGGATCAGGTCCTGGGTCACCGAAGCGGGATGGGCGAGCAGGGCGACCCGCCGGCCCTCGAGCGGGGCGCGCAGCTCGGGCTCGGCGATGAGGCGATCGATGCCGAACTTCATGCATCCTCCGGGGCAGGGACTTCGCAGGCGAAGCCGTCGGGGTGGTGGAAGTCGGGCTTATCCGGCGCGTGCGCCAGGGCC